>JBGTCM010000218.1:0-24381 GCA_041748795.1 Pyrinomonadaceae bacterium | reverse complement strand
ATGCGGTCTTTGTGCCGTGTCAAAAAACGCTCCATGATGCTCCTCCACTTGATGGTTGTCGCAACAACATCTTGCGCGACGAGATCATGGGGCGTCATCATTTATTTTGGTTGCGGCCCGAACGGGCTGCGTCATGTAATTTCGTGGATCGTGCTGCTTAGGATCGGACCATACGATCCACGAAATCACACTAAGCCACACGAAAGAACATGAATTAGAGTTTTGGTGAAAGCATCGGATAAACAAAGAGGCCGGCCAATAGATGACCAGCCTCAAAGCTCTGCGTTCTCGATTCTCTCGCTTAGAACCTGTTGAAATACTCCGGGGCCTCAATAAAACCGCGCACCATCGTATTCTCCAGGAAAGCCTGGTCGGCCTGCAGGAGGAAGCGGTTGTTATGGAAAATGTAACCACATCCAGTGGCATCGGGACCTCCCCAGTTAGCCTGGTTGTGACAGTCCTCGGGATCACGGCGGAGGAATCCGAAATACTGCATCGTAACAAACGCCGGCTTGTAAAACTTGGCGTCCACTTCCGGGCTTTCGGAAATCGCCCGCAACACCTGAGCACGCGTCTTACGGGCGGGCGAGGCGTTTAGGTCGTCGATAAGAGCCTGCTTAGTCGACAGGTTTATGCCAGCCGTATCCACGAGCGCTTGAACGAAGGCCGCATTCGACAAGGCACCGTAACGGGCTTGAATTTCTGCTCGTTGCATCCATGCGTCGGCAAGAGCTGCTTTTTTCGTTTCAGTCAGTACCGGGTCGTCGTTAGGAGTTGAGATGCTTGCCAAGTCGGCCATAAACTCAGTGTAGCCGGGCCGTTCGACTTTCGCCGTGTTACTTAGCTCAGCCGGCGTCATCGGTCTCTGGCCAATCGAGACCATGTACAAGTACATGACGTAAGAGCCCTTCCGCTGAAATTCAGGCGAGCGGAAGAAATTCGCTGCCAGCGCGCCTTTGGTAAACTTGACGCACTCTACATCGTTGTTGCATCCGTTTAGAATATTCAAATAGAACTGGAGCCCGTCGTCTGGCGTTCCGTAAACGTTATCTGGTCCAGCATCCGGGAAGCGTCTCAGGAAATCGATATACTGCTGTTGAATAAAAAAATCGTGATCGGCAATGGTAATGGGGGTCGTGGTGCCGGGACGAAAACGCAATGGCTTCACTTTAAGAGTGCCGTAGAACAGCTCCGAGGGTAAGCCGGGGGTTTCAGTCACAATTCTCAGGGTCGGCGCAGGATCCTGGGCAAGGACGTTAGCGGCAATTAAAGCCATCAAAATGAGAGAGACTACAAACTTCTTCATGTTGTTTACTCCGAGAATAACGGGGAGGCCGATTTCTACCAGGGGCAGCTTCCTTAGGCCAGTAAAATATAACGTTTCAGTTCGGATCTTGTCAAAGTTCACTTTCAGATTTTGTCGCTTATTTCCATACGGATCGCTCCGTATTTTATTTCAAAATCACCTGTAGCCACTTAGCGACAACCTTGTCAAGATCCAGCACATTTCTAACGTAGTCCGATGCGTTCTGGGAGATGGTCTTTCTCAGACTGCGATCGGACAACAAGGTGCACAGGTACGCGTAAAGCACGTCAGCCTGACTACCATCGTGTATGACTTTCCAGCAGACTTTGTCTGGAAACTCCCGATATTGATTGATGTCGCTGATGATCGTCGGCTTGGCGGCGGCCAGAGCATGCATCAACGTTCCCGACGCCTCGCCCATTGAGGGGTTCCTCAAATTGACGACTATATCAGATGCAAAAATGGCGCTAAAGTATTCCTGTTCCTCCAAGTATCCGGTGAAAATTATGTCCTCGCGATGCTTGCCGGCCCGTATCTCCGACGCCAGGGGCCCAACATCCGGGGCAGGCTCGCCAGCAAATAGCAGTTGCACCGGATAGCCGTCGTCTATCAGCCTCTTGACGACCTGTATTTGGAGATTCGGCAGTTTATTGCTGTTGATGAACCCCAGACACGATAAGACGAAATGACGGGGCCTAATGGCGAACTTATTCTTGAAATTCTCGATCTGCTCATGCGTCGGGCGGATGTTGAGTTTGGCGAAGTGTGGAATGACTTCAATGTGTCTGCCATCAGCAAACTGATCTCTGACCCATCGATGGTGAACAATGGCTTTCCTGCTTCGGTTTACCACTGCGTGTGACATTGGTGATGTAACAGTCGCTGGTATTAGCCGGTGGAGTAACCCCTGGAGCCCCTTGTTCCCTTCCTCATCGTCCCCGTTTTCCAGGGCCCACCTATAAAATTGATCGTCTGACTGATGGTGGAAAGCTTCACGCATGAAGGCGAGAAGGTTGTAATCGTGCAGGACTACTGTGCCGGGGAAACTCCATGCAAGCTTATAAATCTCTTTGTGAAATGCGCTGTTGTTCCCAAGGTGATAAATCACTTCGTCATAACTCTCGAAGCGTTTTGCAAAATCGCTCAGCGGGTAGGAGTCGAATTCATCCTGCAACTCCGCCGATGGAGGTTGACTCTCGTAGTAGAGGTCGATATCAAGGTGAGGACTGAGTGCTTTGACGAGCCAGTAACTGTAGTTGGCAATGCCGCTTCTTTGTGGGGGGAACGGGGAAACCCAGGCTACTTTAGGGGGATTGTTTGGCATCGCCCTTCAATCCCCCAGTTTAAAAAAGGAAAGATTTCCTTTACGACTGACTAAAGGCGGCGTACCGAGAAAACTTGTTAGTTCCCCTTCCAACTGCGCGCCACCGTCAGCGTATCCGTCGCGATTCAGGTAGATACCCCTAAAGCCAGCGCTCGATATTCCCTCCACAAACTCGGCGACCGGTTTTGCCGCCACCGACCGCTGCCAGAGATCTTCCGTTTCGCCATTGATCGCACCGTAGCTCCAGCGCAGAGACTTTGAATGCAGGTAGGCTTTGAACAGGTCGTGGTCAAACATCTTGTGTAGAGGCGGACTCTCCGGGAAGGGCATGTAAGGCAACTGAAAGATCATTGCGCCTGCGGGCAGCGAAGCCTCTATGCTGCTCACAAATTCTCTGTCACTTTGATATTCATTTTTTATCTTGTCGTACTCTGGAACAAAAAAGAATGTCGTGCTCGTTTGGTCGTAAATGCCCGCCACCAATACAACCCCCAGCACTAAAATAAAACCTAGCTGCGTCTTGCGAGTCTTGAGACGTCGATAGTAGACATCGAGTATGAGTGCGACTGCCACGAGGCAGAAAAAAGCAATGAAAACGGAAATCCTGTTGTAAGCCCTTATCTGTGGTGAAACCAGTAGGGCAAACAAGACGCCAAAGCCGCCAATCGTAGCCAGCAACACCGCTGAAACATTGAGGATGCTCAGGTCACTGAGGATTGGAAAGTCTTTGGTCCTATAAAAAAGCGCAAAGAGCAAGATCATAAACCCGATGCTTCCAACCAGTCCTAAAGAAGCAGTGTCGTTTTCGTTGACCAATGGTCCGAGGTTGTAGCGGTATTTCAGTTCACCAGGCGACGGCAATCTATGCCCGCCTATGGGCAATAGAAGCTGAGTGATTTTCAAACCCATGATTTCAGCGTCGACAACACTGCGTGCGCCCATAGACGAAGTTCCGTGGGCTCGCTGGTACTGGATAAGCGGCACGTAATTAATAAGAAGGACAACAGACATAAAGCCGATCAAAATAACGGGAGGCATCAGCGCGTAGATACTTCTTCGAGAGATAACGGCCCTGACGCCGGCAATGAGCAACAGGAAACAAGAGAAGAAAGGGTAGTAGATGCCACAAGACCCAACCATCGCGCAGACAGCAAGACTGAAAATCGATTTGCCGCTCTTTAAATCCAATTTGGGCCAACGACTATTTTCCCTCTGCACGAGCAGAAACCGCTCACCGGATGAAACCCAGAGAACCACCAATATCATCAGCGGGAGTAGATAATAGGCTGCCAGGAAAAGGTGATAGCTACGGAAGAAATGATATGGCAAAAAGGTGTAGAGCAGACTTGCCAGGAGGGCCACCGGATAGGAGAACCTGAGGTATCTCAAAACATACAAGGAGGTGATGGCCGTTAAGGGAAACGTGAGCAGGTAAAACAGATTTAGGGTGCTTGCATGATCGCCGGTAAACCACGAAATTAGCTTGATGAGCAGAAAATGGAAATTCTCTATCGCGGGGTACGCCCCATATTTTAAACCGTTCGGTGCACCAAGATTAGGATTGTGTAACCACCATCCGTGTTCAATTGCCCCCTTCGTGGCCACGCTATAAAGCAGTGCATCACCGAAGTATGCGAATGGCGTTTTCAAATCCGCCCGCCATAACTTCATTACGCAGGTAAGAAGCAACAAGCAGAGCAGAACCGCTCCGGCGTATTCCAGTACTGTCTTCAGCTTACCTTTCACACGACCTCTCAGAGAATCCTCCGAAACAAAGAATAGGTAGCGGCTTCTCTTCGCCCAGCATTTTAAACAACTTCAACCTCAAATCTCACCGTGGGCGATCCGTTATGCTCGAACCAGCAAACAGCCTCGCTGACCAGATCGAATTGCAGGACATACTTGCCAGTTGAAGGCATCGGAACGTCGGCTGTAATTTCAACTAATTCACCGGGTAAAATTTCACGTCCATCTCCGGGCGTTAGACCTTGTCGAAAATAATCCAGATCGACCAGTATTCCTTTCTCATCGAATAGATGAACGCCGAAATTGACCGCTCCAACCCGAGCCGTGGTGGGAAGCCAGACGTTTAAGCCATTGTTCTTCGCCACCGCTTTGATATGAAGTGGCGTCCCTGCGGCGATTTGTTTAGTTTCCAACTCGACTTGTAGTTCGGCCATCAACCCCTCGCGCCGACGGCTGTCTGCTGGCCCTGAGGATTCACCTTTAAATAGAAAAAACACGCGCCGATACTTCATCTGCTCACGCGTCTCTTCAAGGTAACGCTCGCCGGCACTCTCTCCGTTCAAATAGGAATCAAATTCTTCCATAGGGAGCATGAAGCTGTTGGGATTAAAAATTGCCAACTTAATGTCTGTAAATCCTGCCTTCTGCGCCTGATCCCAAATTTCATGTACGTTGATATCGTTCTCAACTACCCGATTGGTCCTCATCTCATATTGCGACTGAGGTGACTTCGAATGCTCAGGTCCAGGTTCAGAAAAGCCGGCGATACCACCCTGCTTGAGCACCCGTGCCATTTCCTTAATTACTTGTTCGGGATTCGATACATGGTGAAACGCGTCCCAGCAGCTAATGCGATCGACGCTTTCATCCGGCAGATCGAGCCTGTGACCATCGAACTGCAAGAAACGCGGGGCAGGTTGATCTCCGATCAGCGGCTGTCGTTTATATAACTCCCGGCCAATTCGAAGCGCAGATGGAGCAACGTCCTGTGCAATCACTTCAAGACCCAACTGGCTAAGAAAACGTGAGGTCCAACACGATCCCGCGCCGAAGTCGAGAATCGTCATGCCCGGCAGCAAATTCAAGCCTTGCACGACATGCGCGAAACCGATGAGCAGTTCCGGCGTTTCGTTGACGGCGGCAAAAGGCTTTGCATGAAGGTAGTCCCAATTATTCAGTCGGGCGAAAAAGTCCTCCGCTGTTTGACACAACTCTTCAACGCTCAGCTCTTCCATGAGCTTGCGAACATCGATTAAGGGCTCATCAGTCAGGGATTCCTCAGTTAAGGATTCCTCGGTGGCGTCGTTATTCATAATCGTAGATGGCGCTACCGTCGAGTCGGTTCTCTGCGGGCAAATGCAGTCGGCGAAAGCCTGAAGCGTCGAGCTCGCCGTCTTTTGCCACGAATACATCTTAGAGTATTCAAACCTTCTTAGCCGCGACGAATAGTCCACCGGCTCACTCAGCACGCGATAAAGTCTATCGGCCATCTCCTGAATATTGTAAGGATCAAAATAGTGGGCCAGCGCACCACCCACTTCCGGCAGGGAAGACGTGTTTGAGCAAGCGACCGGAAGTCCACAAGCCAACCCCTCCAAAATAGGAAGTCCAAAGCCCTCATACAGCGACGGGAAAAACAGGCAACGCGCCTTCTGATACAACTCGACAAGAGCTGCATCACTCACGAAACCGGTAAGCTTAACGTTTCCATTCAAACCCAAACGCTTCGCCCGACTGAGCAAGCCGTCCTTCGAGGCGCTATCCACAAGGCAAACAATCCACAACTGGACGGCACGTATTCTTTCGTCATCCCCGTATCGCTTCTGTAACGCTGCAAAAGCTTCAACCGCCCGATCCATGTTCTTCCTGGGATCGAAACCGCCAGGGTAGAGCACGTATTCAACCGGCGACACAACCTTCGGAAACGGATATGGACGGAACGACTTGTCGGCGGCAAGCGGTGTGACAACATGCGTTCTATCTGCAACCTTGAGCATGCCTGTGAAATCGGATTTGGTGTGCTGCGAAATATGAAGATAAAGATCGTAGTCTGCCTCGAGCTGTTTTAGTTTCCTCCGATACATCGACATGTCGGAGGATGAACGATGCCTTGCGTATTGCTTCTCCATTACCGCAATTATTAGATCAAAGATCGTTACAGCAAACCGGCACTCGGCCTTCGCTCGGGGCACCAGGAATACGTTATCCATCAATGCATTCGGAGACCAATAGAGGTTGATTCCTTCTCGTTCGATATCCTCATTGACAGCATCCGAATATCGTCTCGCTGCATTTTTATTTAAGCTGTCAACGCGAATGTCATAAGCAGGATTGTCGAGGATCGAGAGTTTCTCCCGGGCCCAGGGTGAGAAACTATTCAAGTGTGGACCGGATGGAGTGTTGATATAGAAGTCAGTAGTAAAGTCGTTCTCGAGAATATGCTCGATAACATTCTTGAAGTATGTCCCAATCCCCCGATTGATCTCTGGAGTAAGGAGCGTCTGACCGTCGATTAATATTTTCATTCAAGACAGCGCTGGAGCCTATGGGCGCCCTATTGATGATTGTACGGGCGTCCCTCCGTGGGCACCCCTTCGTTTCGCGCGCGACGTTGGGGAATCCTGAAAGGGGCGACCACGGAGTGACGCCCCTACAGTTTCATCAAACACGCGTAGATATTTTTCCAATACGCGATCATAAGAAAAAGCTTGCGAGACATACTTCCGGCCGTTTGCCGCTAGTTTGCTGCGCATCTCATCGTTGTCTTCGAGATATTTCAACGCTCGAGCAAACTCTTCGGTGTTTGCCACATAGAGGCCCCCGTTGGATCGTGTTACGTGGCTTCTGGTCACGTCACACTTTGCTGACACCACCGTTGGGACTCCCAGCAACCAACTTTCCATGAGGACAAGCGAAAAGCTTTCATTCTCTGAGAGATTGATGAGACCCAGCGATCGACTTACCAGATGTTGCTTCGTCGCTTCGGACACAACTCCAAAATCCATGAAGCAATCGCGCGAGGGCACGAGAGACGTGTCCCCTCCTCCCAGGAAAACCAGCTTCGTGCCCGCCCCCGTGGTGTGGGCATAGTCAGAAAACCACTGGCAGAGAAGTGGAACATTCTTTCCTATTTCCTTGCGGCCGGCGTAAACAAAATAGCGCTCTGGAAGTCGCAATGGAAACGAGTCGAGCTTCTCGTCGGACTGTGGTAGTTCCACACCGATGCCCGCGACTACGCTTTCAACAATCTTTCTACCTAGGGTTCGACCATATTGTTTTATGGTCATCCGCTTTTCTTCTGCCGAGTTGAAGAAAATGTGTTTGGCGTTTCGAAGTAACTTCTGGGTTGCCTCCCAGTAAAACTGCGCTTCATTGTGAAAGCATGGGACGAGAGAAATTTTTCCTGGATACCTATTTACGACCGAATGCGTTAGACCATGAAAATACGGCAAGGCGATAATTTCATACTCGTCAGATACATATTCCTCGAGCGCGTCAACCAGAGTCGGACTATTGATTCCGTGGTCGAAGAAGTCTTGCTCTTCGCGGTCTGTGAGCGTCGCACCGTTTTGTAATTGGCTGATTGCTGCTTCATATTTCGCGCGACCTTTTCCGGTGGCAAACCGCCGTGTTTCAATTCCCTCAACATCATAAATACCAGGCTGGTAATGGTCCTTCCACCAACTATCGTAGGGTGACAAAGAAGATGTCGTGAACACCATTGTCTCAACGCCGCGTTTGTTGAGCTCACGGGCCATCCCTCTTGCCAGCAGCTCAGCGCCTCCAGCGAAACGTTCAAACCATGGCGTGACGATGATTAGCTTTTTATTAAACATTGCTCGCTGGAAATAAAAAACCGTGAAACTGAGGCGCCTCCTTGGAGTGCGCCGCCTTGTCGGCGCTTTGGCCAGTCGCGGCCTGGGGCGCGACCATTCTTCGCCTCCGGTGACAACGTTTCGGCGTCAAGCCGCCTAAGGCCAAAGCGCCGACAACCCGGGTCCCCGGCGCGGCAGCCGCGCTGGGGTGGCGTAGCGGCGCACTCCAGGGAGGTGCTTCAGTGCTTAGTACAAATTTCACCCCATTAAACTTTCCAGGCCGTGACCCCATAATCGGGGGCACTATAAAAATATTCATTGAAGCGCTTCACAATTTCTGAGTCGCCTTCGAGTCTGGCCTCGTCCCATGGGCGCAGCTTCATAACTTCCACGCGGCTTAAACCGCGCGACTCGAGTAAGAATTGCAGCGTCGCACTGGGAATTGGATTGCGATGGGTAGGATCAGCATAAAAGCTGTAGCTTCCTACCATGAAGTTTTCCGGGTTCGGTGTTTCAAGAATGAGCAGACCACCGGAGCGTAACGTACGGATCATTTCATCCAACAACTTAATCAAGTCTTCAAAAGGCAGATGCTCAACGAGATGAAAGCTGGTGATCACATTGAGACTCTCGTTCGGCAACCCACGTAAATAAGCGGTAGCGTCTTCCTCAACCACTTCCAGCGTTTTTTTCCGGCATTCCTTTACGAACACGCGGTTATGGTCCACGCCTCGTCCCTCTATCGCTTCATCCTTCAGCAGCTCCAACCACTCGCCACGTCCACAACCAACATCCAAAGCATCCCTGACTATTCCAGCATCTTTCAAAATAGGCAGGTAAACCTGAAGACGCTTTCTGACTTCATCACGCGGGCCGCGAAATCGATCTTCGAATGCCGCATAGAGGGGATCCAAAAGATGCTCTTCTTCGGCAGCCATCACTTTTGAGATCGGTGAGGGGGAAGGATCGTCTGACTGGCCGCGCGCGGTTTCCAGTAACGAACCGAGACGTCGCTCCTGCATCAACAACTCAATACGCGTTTGACGTTGTTCCTCCAGCAGCTTTTGTATTTCTTCCTGCAACTCTTGAGACATCTGCTGCTGTCCATCCTCCAATTGCCGAGTGCGCTCGTCGAACTTTCTATTTAACTCGTCATGCCTGGTGACCGCCTGCTGTGTTTTCTCGTTGAGCAACTGCACCGACTGCCTGGCCGCGGACAACTCCGATTCGATCCCAATTTTCAACTCTGATTGCTGTTGGCCCAGCTGTTGCTGCTGTTGGCCCAGCTGTTGTTGCTCCTGGGCCAGCTGTTGCTGCGCTTGGGCCAGCTGCTGCTGTTGGCTTGTTAACCGCGCAATCGTTTCTTGTTGAGCTTTGTGATTTTCCGCTAAGGCAGCAGCTTGTTGGGACACTTGTGCGGAGATCCTTGCGAGCTCGGCGGTAAACTGTTTGTGGGCGAGATCCTGCGTATCCGCTAATACCTGTTGCTGCTGTAAAGCCGATTCGATTATCCGTTGTTGTTGTGCCGACTGTTCGTCTAAAGCGGCAGTTTGCGCGGAGACCTGCGTCAGCCCGCCCGCCAATTGACTGTTAACCTGATTGGTGTGATCGACGATCCGCTGTTGTTGGCCCAGAACGTAAAACTCTGACTGTCTCTGATGCTGATGAAGGTTTGGTAATCGGGCTATTGCTGCGGCCACTTGAATTAGGTAGCCAATAAAAGGAACGCGTCCAAGACGCCTGATCGTGACGGGCCACCACAAGCCTTCTATCGTTACCGCGGCTCGCCTGCCTTCCGGCGAGGAGTGGAGGCTCGCTAACACATCAATCTTATTGAAGCGGCCACTGGCCAGGTTCGCAAGATGATTCTCCAGAGCCGCTGCTTCAGGTTCTCGTTTCAAGATTGCCTGGTACGCATTGCGAACAAAAGTCGCTCCGTGATACTTCAGCAAGTCGTTCACGTGATATCGATGATCGAGGCGAGGCTGAAACTCTGGTTGCAGGCTGAAGGCGGCAGAGTTGCCCTGCGAGGAGGAGGGAGCATCGCCGTTATGCGGAAAATTCGCTAACGCCTGTGAGTCATCCGCTGCAGCAACTCGCTGCTCTCTCGCAACCCTTTCCCGAATCTCGTGCATTAACCGGTCAACGCTGATTTCGGGGTCGCTGGTTTCCAACATAGACGGTCGCTTCTTTAGCTTGGCTTTGCGCGAGACAGTAGTAAAGATGCTGGCGATCTACTGAATTCTATCTTAGAACGAGCGGGAAGCTTAAACGGCGAAAACATTCGTCGGCTGACGTACATAGCAAGTTACAAAAAGGCGCGACTAAGGCTGGATCGGCCCCTCCTGTAGTCACGCCCTTTTTTTAATGCTCTGTTATTTCGGTTCTACGGTGAAATAGTAATCGTCGCTGTGTTACTAGTTAGGCCGCGCAAAGTCACAACTACCGCCAAATCGCCCGGCAGCAATTGATCGACTAATCTCACCACAATGAAAGATGCTGAATTTACCCCCGGCAGTGTTCCGACGTTTTCGATGGGAAGTAAATTCCCCTGCACAGTTACCGTGAGTGCGTCGCCTGCGTTCAGGGTAAAGTTCGAAGTAAATAACATCACACGCGTATGGCGATCAGAACTGAAGTTGAATGGTGTCAGAACCCGGAATGGCCCACGCAGCTGCGTTACTGCATCGAGCGCGATGGCTCGGCTGCTTCCCTCTTCGGTGAATATTGTCGGTCCGGAAGGTACGCTTGTAGTGAAACTAAGGAGGGTGCCCTGCCCGGTACCCGCGCTACTCGTTCCAACCGCACGAAAATAATAAGTTGTGCTTGCTGTGAGTCCCGTTAAGTTAACGGTCAAAGGTTGAGCTGTGGTGACCGCCCCGATTGCCTGCTGACTTGTTTGATTCGTGTTGGGAGCTGATTCGCTTCCCCAGAAAAACCATGCGTTCGCTGCGGCTCCGTTCGGGTTCACACTACCGTTTATTGTCGCGCTGGTTGAAGTTATTGAAGTCGCTGCAGATGTCACTACGTTGATGGCCGGACTTGCCGTGAAGTCGAGACCCAGAACGTCAGATGTCATCGAGAAGAATTCCCTGCCGCTTGGATTGAAGCTGTTGTACCTGGTTCCGAATGGCATCGTTTGGTGAGTAAAGGGCTGCGGAATGAACGAGTAGTCTCCGAGGATGGTAAGTGGACCAGAAGTAAATGTTCCATTTGAGTTGGCCACATATTCGTTCGACCCATTCTTGACGATTGCGCCAGGCAGGGGTGTCCCACCGCTCGTCTTCACGAGACCGCTAACTGTAAAGGTTGGAAAACGCGCCTCAAAGTTGGCATTCGAGACATTCTGAGTCAGGTTTGTATAGCGAAGACTGTTTAACGGAAGCCAGTCGGTAACACGCGGATCGCTTGGCTTAACTTCGTAAGTGCCGCCTGCCTGAACCGTAAACGAATATGCGCCGGAATTGTCCGTTTGTTTGGAAGCAGTCGAGTCGCCTGACAAGTTTACTGTTATGTTATTCAACGCCCTCTGGTTAACGTTCCTAACAACGCCGCTAATCGTTAGTGGGACCGCTGCAACGAAGTCGGCGGTCTTCTGATCCGCGCTCAGATTGGGGAAGGTCTGCTGCGGCTGCGTAAAGGTAACTCCGGACAGTGTCGGCGTCACCGTGTAGTTGGCGTTCGGCATCAACCCCGCGAACGCATAAAAGCCGCCGCTATCGGTTTGCGTAGTCGCGGACTTTCCGCCGCTGAGCGTCATGGTTACGCCGCTCAACGGGCTGCCGGCGGAGTCTCTGACGAGACCCCCAACCGAATACAAGCTTGCCACTTCAGTTACGTCGAACGTCGCGCCGAGCACGTCGGCGATAGCAGTGAACGTCTGGTGGTCCGGCGAAAAGCTGAGCTGGGCATAGTCAGTTTGCGGCTGCGGGGTTAGGGTAAAGAAGGTGTCTTGCAGCAAGCCCGTGAAGGTGAAGGCTCCGTATTGATCAGTCACAGCGGTTCGGGTCGTGCTGCCCCCAGTCAGAACCAACGTCACGCCCGGGTACGGTGTCCCCGCGCCGCTGCCGCTGCTCTTCTTCGCCGTCCCCGAATAAGTGAAAGTTTGAGCGCCTGTAGTGACCTGAACTTGCGTATTCGCATTGACGACGATGTCGGTCAAGTGAGAGTAAGTGCCTGCTTTCAGAGTATAAGTGGTGTTGACAGGAAGATTGGTGAACTCATATTTGCCATTGGCGTCGGTGAGCACGTATCTGGTAAGGCCGCCGCCGCTCAGTTTCTGAGAATCGAGAGAATAAGCGCGTCCTGTGTTGGTGGTGGTGCGCCCCATGATGCGGCTGCCGATGCTCCAGTTAAGCATGAGTTTGCCGCGTACGCCGCGCAGCCCGTCCACGGCGATGAAGTAGGTTGTCCCGGCGACGGCTGTGAAGACGGCCCGGCTCACCCTGGTAATGCCTGGCGGCCTGTCGTCGTTGGCGGCAACCTGCGTGAGCGCGCTGACCGATGAGCCGGTATAGACGCCGAGGAGCGTGTCGAACTCTGTGCCGTCTGTCGTGAAGATCGCGGTTCCCCCAACCGGGGCCTGCCACCTGTACCAGACGCTCGCGCCGCCGCCACTGCCCGCATGGTTCGGCTCGTTCGCTTCCTTCGTTGCGTTGACGCTCGTTCCGCTGATGGAACCAGTATCGCCGTTGATCGTCTTCGCGCTCGCAAAGTTATCGTTGGCCGGTGTCGTAGCCGTTGCCGGAGCCAGGCTGTAACCCCAGCTCAGAGTCACATTACCTGTCTGTCCGTTGTAGCCATCAACAGAGATCAGATACTTCGTGCCCGCCACGGCGTTGAACGTGACGCGGCTGCTCACGAGGCCGCCTGCCTCTTCATCACTGGAGGCCTGCAGGGTGTCGTTAACGATGGGGAAGGCTTCCTCGATGTACGAAGGGGTGCCGTCAGTAGCGCGCAGAAGCGTGTCGAAATTGCTGCCGGCTGTGGTGAAGGTCACGCTGCCGCTCGCCGGGGCTTGCCAGTTATACCAGACGCTGGCGCCGCCCGGAGTGGCTAACTCGTCGCTCGCCCCCGCGTTGGTGTCGGTCAGTTGCCCCGAACTCCCACTGATCGTCCTGGCGAACGGCGAATAATCACCGAGGCATAAGCCGTTGCTGCCAGCGTTGATGACGCTCTGGATTTCCGACTGCGAGAGCGCGCGGTTATAGACCTTCAGGTCGTTGATGTCGCCCAGGAAGAATCTGCCGCCGCTCAGGCCCGCGCCGATGAGCATCTTGCCCGTGGAGAGTGGATTGATGGTGGAAAAAGTATGCGCGCTCGAACCGACCAGAGTGCCGTTCACGTAGAGCCGCGTGTCGCCGGATTTAATCGAAAGGGCGAGGTGCCGCCACACGCCGGTCGGCGTCTGCGCAATGATGGGCAGGTTAATCGTTCCGGTATCAGTATAGACTTCGTTGTTGCGCGTGCCGTCCAACCGTAGTTGCAGGAATTCGCCAGCGACGGTCGAGGAAAAAACAGCCTGGAAATCAGCCGTCGTGCCACTGGTTCTGACCCACGCCTCGACCGTCAGCTCGGAGGTCTGGCCCAAATCTAGGTGAGCGTCAACCGAATTGCCGCCGCTGAATTTCAACGCCTGGCCGACCAGGCCGGGGCTCAGATTGTTGAGCGGGACTTGATTAAAGGCCGAAGGGTTTGCTCGCAAATCATACCCGTTGCCGTAACCGGAAAACCATGTGACGAGACCCTTCGGAGGAGGGATGCAGGCCAGAGGCGTCGGAGAAACCGCTGGACTCGCCGTCGAGTTCCAGTTGAGCGTCACGGTCCCCGTCTGCCCGTTATAGCCGTCAACGGCAATGAAGTAGGTCGTGCCCGAGACGAGGTTGAAGGCGACGTTGCTGGAGCGTCCGCCGTAAACCGTGTTGTCGTCGTTTGCCGCCACGGTAGTTAAGGCGTTGACGCTCGTGCCCGTGTAAACTCCGAGCAGAGTGTCAAAGTCGCTGGGTTGTATCGCAAGCCGGTTTGCTGGTTAACGATTTCGACGGCGGCGCCCGGGATCGGCTCGCCAGTCTGACTGTTACTCACTGTCCCCTGAAACGCGCCGGTTACCGTATCCTGAGCGCAAATCAGTATCGCCCCAAAACAAATCATTACCAGGGGGAGAAGAAAACCAGGAATGTGTTGTGCCGACCAGCGTGCTGTGGCTCGTACTACAGGGGAAGACAGCATCTCGTTTCGACTATTCTAAATCATCGTTCCAATTGTTCCTCATGTTACACGATATTTCTTTGACGTGGTGTGCACCTTAGTTTATATAGTTACGCCCTATCAGACGTCACGCGACAACTTGCGCTGCACCCAGACAATTCCTTTCACAGTCAGCCGATGCGAAAAAATTCAGGACATTGGAGTAGGGATTTCCAGCGGGCAGGCCGTCTAAATAAGGCCATCGCTACCTCGGGCTTGCCCTATCTTCTGTGCATGATGCTGCTGGGTGTGCTGGCTACTGCGCGCACACCGAACTCCGTCGTGCTCAAGGAAGGCTCTGCTCCTCGGCCAGAACTCGTGCTCCAGACAGGCCACTCTTTAGGTGCCCGTTGCGTGGTTTTTGCTACTGACGGTAGCTGGGTCGCTTCGGGAGGAGCGGATAACGAAATCAGGATCTGGCAGGTGGCAACTGGTCGCGAGCTTCGCGCATTGACCGGTCATAGCGGGTACGTTAGGTCGATCGCTGTAAGTCCCGACGGCCAGTGGCTGGCGTCAGGCAGCAATGATCGCACTGTCAAAATCTGGAGTGTAATCAGCGGCAGTTTGATGAATTCCCTAAGCGGTCATACAGCTTCTATAGAATCGTTGGCCTTCAGTGCCGATAATCGCTGGCTTGCTTCCGGCAGCACCGACAAGACAATCAGAATTTGGGATTTAACGACCGGCAATCTGATAGGAACGCTGGACGGTCACGCCGGTTCGGTGGGGGCCCTCGCTTTCAGTAGCGACGGCAAGTTTCTTGCTTCGGGTAGCGCCGATACCAGCATCAAAATCTGGGAAACGATAGGTTGGAAAGAAGTACGAACGCTCAAGAAGCACACCGCGCGAATTACGGCCGTTGCCTTTAGCCCTGACGGCAAGTGGATCTCATCAGCGAGCACTGATGGAACCATATCGCTCTGGCCCAACGGTTCTGATCGTGAGCGCTTTACCTTGAAACATAACGCCTCAAGCGTTCTGTCAGTCGCTTTCGCTTCCGGCTCTTCCCTGCTTTCAGCTCACGCCGATGGTGGTATCGAGTCGTGGGATTTCCTTACAGGCAAACTGAGCCACTCGATTGCCGCCGATCCTAACGCCGATCAACTAGCGTTTGCCGCCTTTAGCACCGATGCCAGGGCGTTAGCTTCCAGCAGTGGAAGCAGAACGATCGATCTACGAAACGCAGCGAGCGGTAAGACAGCCCGTACCCTGGAAAGCCATGCGACCGGTTTCAACGAAGTGATTTTTAGCCGCGATGGTCGTTTGTTCGCAGCCGCTGCGAACGATTCATCGATTAGATTGTGGCAAACAGCTACCGGGCGCGAACTCCCAAGGCTTTCCGGTCATTCAGGTTATGTGACTACTGTCGCTTTTAGCGTCGACAGTCGCCTTCTGGCTTCGGCAGGCATAAGTGGCGAAGTGAAGATTTGGGACATGGCGACCGGGCGCCTGGCTTTCGACCTACCCTCAAATCCCAAGGGTGTAAACAGCGTCGCTTTTAGTCCTGATGGGAAATTCCTGGCGGTGGCCGGCATAGAGCATTCCGTGGATATATGGGACCTTCAGACAAGGCACAAACGCTCGCTCGCCGGTCACTCCAATGAGATTACAAGCGTCATCTTTAGTGCGAACGGAACACAGCTCTTTTCCGGCGGCCGCGATAAGACAATTCGAATATGGGATGTAAAGACTGGGACCTCTACGCGGACGATTGATAATCTCGGCGCCGAGATCAACTCCCTCGCGTTGAGTTCGGACGGTACATTTTTAGCATCGGCGAATTCCGACAAAACCGTTGGGCTGATCGACCTCCAAACCGATAACCAAACAAAAACTTTATCAGGACATTCTGGAGCTGTTCTCAAACTCGTTTTCAGTCCCGATGGTCAGGTCCTCGCTTCGGCAAGCAGCGATGGTACTGTGAAGATTTGGGAGCCGAGATCAGGCAATGAATTGCGCGCGCTAGTCGGACCATTCCAACGTATCAATGGTGTGGCCTTCACGAGAGATGGTGATTGGATTCTGACCGCCGGGGCCGATGGCCGAATGAGCCTATGGGACTCAAAGAAAGCAGTCTTGATGGCTACGCTGGTGCCCGTGCCCGCTAGTGAAGACTGGCTCGTAGCAACCCCGGACGGCCTCTTTGATGGATCGGCGGAAGCGTGGAACCTGGTGCTTTGGCGTTTCGGCGGAAACACCTTCAATGTGCTTCCAATCGAAGCTTACTTCAAGGAGTTTTACTATCCAGGTCTTTTAGCCGACATCCTGGCAGGCAGGAATCCAAAAGCAGCGACAGACATAACACAGAAGGACAGGCGGCAGCCTGCGATCAGCATCTCTTCCAGGACCCAGGTGACTAACAAGGTGACTGCTCGCAACGTCACGGTCCAGCTCGACGTCGCCGGGGCGGTGGCAGATAAAGAGCATCCTACGAGCAGCGGAGCACGCGACCTGCGACTCTTCCGCAACGGTCTGCTGATCAAAACATGGCCCGGCGATGTGTTGGAGGCATCCGGCAAGCGAAAGGTCGAAATCTCGATTCCGATCATCGCCGGCGAAAACCGGCTCTCTGCTTACGCTTTTAATAACGACGATATCAAGAGTGCAAACGCAACTCTCACACTTACGGGCGCCGAAAACCTTAAACGTCAGGGGACCGCGTATGTTATTGCGATTGGTGTCGAGCAGTATGAGAACCCGCAGTACAATCTTAACTATCCCGTTGCGGACGCCGGAGCGATAAGCCTCCAATTGAAGGACCACCAGGAGCGCCTGGGACATTACAATCCAGTTGTAATTGTGCAGCTGCTCAATTCAGAGGCGATCAAGGACAATATCCTGTTGGCTCTCTCGCGATTGTCTGGGGCGCAGACCGGTCAGCTACCGCCAGGTTCACCTTCAGTACTTGCCAACCTGAAACAAGCGCAACCGGAAGACGCGGTAGTAGTCTATTTTTCCGGACACGGCATTTCCGATCGCGATCGCTTTTTCCTGATCCCACATGATCTCGGCTATAAAGGCCCTCGCGCTGCCCTTGGCGTTGAGGGACTGCAAACGATCTTTGCTCATAGCATTTCGGATGTAGAGTTGGAAGACGCGCTCCTTCCGATTGACGCCGATCAACTATTGCTGGTGATCGATGCCTGCAAGTCAGGTCAGGCTTTGAATGCCGAAGAAGAACGCCGCGGGCCAATGAATACACGTGGTCTGGCGCAACTGGCATACGAGAAGGGAATGTATGTCTTAACAGCCTCTCAGAGTAACGAGGTGGCCTTCGAGTCGAAAGCACTGAAGCACAGCTATCTGGCCTTTGCCCTGGTCGAGGAAGGAATAAAATACGGTTCCGCCGATATGGACCACGATGGGAGAATCCTCCTGCAAGAATGGTTCGCTTATGCTACTGAGCGTGTGCCGCAAATACGAAGAGAGCGATATCGGCTGAGCAAAGAACTGGTCGAGGTCGAAGCTGACGAACAGAAAGTCCAGCGGCCGAGGGTTTTTTACACTCGAGAAACTGGTGCTCAGCAACTGGTAATCGCCAGGGTCGCGACTAAAACTAATTAATATGGAAGACCCGGACAAGATCGGGAGTGAATTTGAAACGCGACGTGTCGACCGTCGGCCGGTGCCGCCTTAGCCAACGACAAGTTGATTGGCGTAACGCTCGATAGCCGTTATCGGATCAAGGAAAAGTTAGGCCAAGGGGGTTTCGGGGCGGTTTACCTGGCGCTTGACCTAAAATGGTATCACGCAAGGTCGTGGTTAAAGTGTTGCGCGTTGGAACCCGGGCAAATGACGAGCGGAACAAGAAGCGATTCAAAAAGGAAATTGAAGCCCTGTTGGGTATCAATCATCACCAGCGTCGTGGGAGTATTCGATGCCCATTTTCGACCAGCAATGAGTTGTTACCTGCCCTCACTGTTAGTTTCAACGGATCGGGCTGGGTTAATCCAAGGGCGGAGGTGAACAGGATGACGCGTGTGTGACGATCCCCGCTCAAATTGAAATTTGTGAGAATGCTAAACGGACCACGCAACAGCGTTGCCAAGCCAAACCTGTTCCTGCACCAGAAGTTCGGAGGCTGAACCAAAAATCAAGATCAAAAACGCTAACTGGGGGCCCGCCCCACCTACGTCTAGCCGCGATTTATCTTAGCCAGATTATTGGAACCTTATTGCTCAATCGCCAGCGTCGGCGAGTTGCTGCTGGCAGCGCCATTCAAGGTGACGACCAGAGGCAAGTCGCCCGATGGCAATCCGTCCGGCAAACGCACAATGATGTACGAGCCGGCAAGGCCTGAAACTCCGGTCACGGTGCCGACGTTTTCGACGACCAACGAAGTTGCACCCGCTATAACTACCAGTTTCGCCGGATCGGGCTGGCTTAATCCCAGGTCGGAAGTAAACAGGATTAGGCGCGTGTGACGGTCGCCGCTGAAGTTTAAATTCGTGAGAATGCGAAAGGGACCACGCAACAGCGTAACCGAATCGAGTGCCAGGGCACGGTTCACACTTCCCTCTTCAAGGAATATTGTTGGTGGTCGTGTTCCCGTAAAATTAGCGATCGCATTTCCACTCAGACATTGTGTAGATACAAGGATTATTCCCGCCGGGCTAAAGGTGTAGCTCGCTTTAGAAGGCGTAACTTTCACGCTGTTTGGACAACCCAGGTTGGTGGAGGAATAGTTTCCGTTGGCGTCGGTTGTTGCCGTTGAATGCAACTTGAGTCCCTGCACATCTGATTCAAAAGTTATCAACACGCCACTCACCGGATTGTTCAAGTGGTCCTTCACCTGGCCGTTTACAAAATACTGTGCCGGCGTAGGTGATGGCGTCGGCGTCGCTGTGGTCGTTTGCATTTCGTATGCGCCACGGCCGTAGGTGCCGATTTGAATCAAACCCGAAGCTTGTGATGTAAGCGCCAGTACCGGCGCCGGCGGCAGACCGTCATTAAACGCTACCCATGTTGCACCACTGTCAGTCGATCGATATACACCTATATCGGTGCCCACATAAAATGTCGTGGTCGCTAGAGGATCAATTAAGAACGCGCTAACCGGAATGTTCGGCAGATTGCTGCTGATGTTTGTCCACGACCCGCCGCCATTAATTGATCTGAAGACATGCCCGCTTCCATAACCGGAAACTGTTAGATAGACCAAAGAAGGATCCGCTGGACTCACAGTGATGCTGGTTATCGAGCGGGTAGGCAGGCCGTTGGTGATATTCGACCAATTCACACCCGCGTTTACGCTGACCATGGCCCGGCCGCCTCGCGAGCCCGTGTAAATAATGTTGTTGTTGCTTTTCGCAACCCCGATCGCGCTTAACACGTCGCCCGAGCCATTCGTTAAATCAGTGGCACCACCCGGTGCTGTCCACGTGGGCAAGTTGGCTGAGTTATACCGTTTGGTCGTATCGTCACAGTCTGAGCATATGAAAAGGCGCCACGTGCCTACATAAATTTTGCTGTCAACTCCATTGCCGGCGACTGGAGGATAGAAGGCTATTCGAGGGGAGGTTAGCGATTCTGAAAAAGTATCGGCAGCTGAGATTGATCCGCTGAACGAATTGCCATTGTTCACATAGCGGTTTAAAACGCCGTTTACATAACTGGTGAAAACCATCGCAGGGTTAAGTGGATTGATCACCAATTTTCCGCCATCTCCCGAACTAAACTCCCGCCATCCATTACCGCCAGCCAGGCGTAGTTGTGTTCCATTATCCTGGGTGCCGCCATAAGACCGGCCCGGATCCGTCGGATGCACGCCAAGACTGACAAACTGAGTTAGAGAAAGTGAAGAATTCAAAGAGGTGAAGGTGAAGCCGTTGTCTGCCGTCTTCCATAATCCCCCGTCGTTGCCTACATAGAAGGTATTGCCGCTCTCAGGATCAAACGCGAATGATTGCTGATCGGCATGAAACTTTTGCGATAGGGGTTGGTAGTTTCCGTTGGGCCAGGGAGATGCAAACGAGTTTGACAGATCGACAAAGGTCACACCGCCGTCGGTGCTTCTGAACAGATCTCGTGTTCCTACATAGATGGTGTCGGCGTTGGTTGGGCTCGCGACCAGATAAGTGTTATAGCCGAACTGACCGGGGTCGATACTGTTGTTACTGATCACACCTCGGTTGGTCCACGTTGCTCCGGAGTCGTTGCTCATTTCCAACCGCACTTCAAACGGCGATGTAGTGCGAGTCCCAAAATAAATATAGACCCGATTTGGACTGGCCGGCGTAACGGCAACTCGAAAATCTCGAGTGGCTGTCGATGAGCTCGCGTAAGGTGAAGCGAAAACGTTATTCCAGGTCTGACCGCCATCAATGGATTTGTAGAGACCGGGAATCCCATTAGGTCTGAATGAGACCCCGGCGTAAACGATCTGCGGATTGGTAGGATGAAGGACAAGGTCGCGAACCGAACAGTTCATTGTCCTCGTCCAATTAACACCGCCATCGTTTGAAACGTAAATGCCACTGACGAAACTTATATTGTTGGCAGCATCTAGAAAATTCATCTGTGCCAGAAAGACCTTGTTCGGATTTGTCGGATCTACCACGATCTTCACCGCCTGGCCTTTTTCCGACAGCGTCCCGTTATTGATCCTGGTCCAGGTCAAACCGGCGTCCGTCGAACGCAGCACACCCGAACCAAAATAACCGTTGTCGTTGTCGCCCATTCCCGCATAAACGATAGCGGGATTGGCGGTTGAGAAAGCGATACTACCGACGGCCAGATCCACGTGCGTATCGGTGACAGGGACGAATGATGTTCCACCATTCGTTGAGCGCCAAATGCCTCCGGTTGCGGATCCGATTAAGACGACTTGCGGGTTCAGAGGTGAAACGGCGATCGCGTTGATTCGGCCAGACGTTGGCCCGCCGTTATTTGGGAATGAAGACGTTGTAGGCAATGGGCCTATAGGTGACCAAAGGTTAATAAGCGCATTAGAGCTAAACTTATCTACTTCCTTCTTTTCGCGTCGGGGGATGGATTCCCAGGCAAGTCTTCGCAGGTTGGAGGGTATTTCATTGAACGGGTAGAAGCGTTGGTACCAAAACCAATTCTGGCGACCCTCAGGATCATCAGCTTCGCCCTTTGCAAATTCCTTAGACTTATTTTCTTTGTTAACCCGCTTGAGCACTCCCTTTTTTACTGGCTTCTGTTGCCGCACACTCGCGGCACGACGGGGAAGTTTCGATTTTACGGATGAGCTCGACGACTGGGCAAAGAGCGACCCTGCGCAGATCAAAAGAATTACGGAAACAAATAAAAAGCGAGCAATCGATTGGAAATTCACGCTTGCGGAGGGATAACTGCGTCCAACTTTCAAGGAGAAGTCCTCAATTTTCTATGTTCAGCGGTAAGAATAATTCACGCGTTTAGATAGGGCACTTGTGCCCGCGCGTGGCGGACAAGTCCGCGTTCTAAACGAATCGCTGGAAAACCCGCGCGCATTGTCGCGAAGACACAACCTGAAGGTTGAACTAGCTTTGCCCGAAAAGTATTTAAAGTCCCTCTTCTCTGTGCACCCTCTGTGTTCTCGGTGTCTTTGTGGTGGACAATTTTCGAGCAAAATTCACCACAGAGCCACTGAGGACACTGAGGTTGCACAGAGAGATCAGTTTACGCCGCTACTTTCGGGCAAAGCCGGTTGAACTCTGTACGCCTGTTGGTCGAGGTCCATGTTTGTCTAGGGGACAATTTCGATTGTCGCTGTATTACTCGACACTCCGCGCAAAGTGACGATCACCGGCAAATTGCCCGGCGGCAAATCGACGAGTCTCACTACAATGTAAGACGTCTGACTTAGTCCCGGCAGCGTTCCGACGCTTTCGACAGTAAGCAAGTTCCCCTGAACATTTACAGATAGCACTGAGAGATCGTCGCCCGGGTTGAGGCCAAGATTTGTAGTAAACAACATCACCCGTGTGTAACGATCCAAACTGAAGTTATGCTGCCCAAGGACTCTGAATGGCCCACGCAACTGATTTACTGAATCAAAAGCCACAGCCTGGTTGGTTCCCTCTTCGGTGAGTATCGCCGGCACACTGGAAATGAGTGTTGGCCAGCCGATGTCGAGAAACAAAGAAGTGGTCAGATCGAATGGCGCCATCACGTTATGAGTGAGGTCTCCATTGATACTGGGTTCCATCAACAGATTAGGAAATGGCGTGGTGTCAAAGTGGGAAACTGAAGAGCCGCCTTCAAAAGGCTCAGGGCTGTACATTCGCACTCGTCCCGCTGAGTCGACGCCCGAAGGGACTGAGCCGTCGAGTAATAACGAAGCATTCACACCGGAAGCTAATTGCGCTTTGATCAGATCGCCGTTGGCCTTGGTTATCGAAACGGTCGGAATAGTAATGCTGGGATCTGAACCACCCATGCCCGGCGGAGTCGCGGCATCAACATTGTTCACGATAATCACGCCTATCGCGCCGGCATTCTGGGCATTTAATACCTTGGAAACAAAGGTGCAGATTCCGCGATCTATGAGTGCGATCCTACCTGAAATGGCCACCGCATTGTTCAACGACGAACACCCGTCTGTCGAAGTGTTGTCTGGTCCCTCTACTGGATCGGTAGCCTGAACCACGTCGGCGTTTACACCTGGCGAAGAAAGTGGTGGTCCAAAAGCAGCCGTGCCTATCTCGTAGTTTCCCGCGATTGCAGGTGGTGAGTTCACTTTCAGTAGTGGCGTCTTGAGGACAAAAGCCGCGTCGGCCTTGACCTTGGGACCATTCCAAACAAGGTGAGTCGTATTTGTTGCTGATGCTGCGCGCTCGTTAGCGTCCATCTCCGACCAAAGTTTGCCGGTGCTGTTATCCAGTAGGAATCTGTCGTAAATACTGGATATCCCACCAATCTGCGAACCGTCGCTGGAGTTTGTATAAGTCTGGAACCCAAGTCCATGTGCAAACTCATGCAACCCCACGCTCACCAGGTTTATGCCGTTTGGGCCGTGGTTAGTGTTTAGGCCGTAATACCATTGAGCTCCGTTCAGGCAACTCGGGGTACCCGCGATGTTGAGATTGAACTGAGCCTGTATTTCAGGCGATCTGCCATTACGATCGATGCCGCTTAGCGCATTTGCCAAAGCGTTGCCATACCAGGTGTTAAGAACGACGGCGCCTGGAAAATCACTCCAGATACTCCCGGCGCCGAAATTTCCTGCTGATGCGAGTGTTGCCGCGGTTTGCGTGCAAGGCATCGACTGCCAGGTTACGCGGATCGTGATGGTTGGCCCGCTCATTAACGTTGCGCCCCAGATGTTCGCCGCATGCTGCAGCGCGATCATCCGCTGCTGGCCCACTGTGGTTCCCATGTTTCCGCCTACCGGGGAAACCGGCGTAGGGTCGTTGAAACCTGTGGTACCAGTATCTGCATTCTGGATCACCACGTTGGCCCCTAAAGCCGAAGCTGAAGCCACGAGGCCGATGACCATGGCAAACAATAAAGCACGCAGTTTGCAGAATATATGCTTCATTACCAGTTGGTTACAAAAAGAGAGCGCGACCTTAGGCCACAAGTCGCGCCCTAATCTCAAACACTGTTTGAGTCCGACTGACTATTCTCTTACTGAATAATTTCAAGCGAGGCTGTATTACTCGCAGTCCCGTTCCGAATCACATTAACGGTGACGAACCCAGTTGGTACCTGGTCTATCAGTCTCACAACGATGTAACCCGTATCATTCGCTTCAGGCATAGAGAAGACTATGTTTTCCACAGGCACTTCAACGCTACCGATTTGCACGACGAGCACATCTCCAGGAGCCAGTGCAAAGTTACGAGTAAATAGCGTCAGGCGCGTGCGTTGATCTGAGCTGAAGTTAAAGAGTCCCGTCTTGCGAAACGGTCCACGCATTTGCGTAACAGAATCAAGTGCGACTGCCTGGTTCGTGCCATCCTCGATCAGCAAAGTTAGACCGCAATTGCTTTGGT
>JBGTCM010000217.1:0-7056 GCA_041748795.1 Pyrinomonadaceae bacterium | reverse complement strand
GACGGAGGGATCTTACGCGGGGGCAAGCCCCTCTTCCCAACCTCTAACTATTCCAGAAGCGATTCGCTTCCCAACCATGAGGTGGTTAAGGTTCACTTGATACTTCGGAATTCAAAGCCAACATCCAAGCAGATCGCCATGGCGAGCGTGCTGGTATTTCTGGTCGCCTTTGGTATCCGATTACTTTCATGGCATGACACACAACTGGAAGTCGGTAAGGTTCAGAGCGTTGTAGTCAGCGACTATCAAAGGACCGGACAACTGATCAGGGAAGGAGGCATTGGTGACTTCTTCAGCGCTTCAGGACCATTAGCCGATCCGAATCTGTTGGGCCATCCACCTGGTTATCCGATTGTGCTCGCATTTCTCAGCTCGGTTTTCGGCGATTCAAACGACGTCAGACAGCTTTTCCAGATTTCATGCGATGCGCTCGGAGCAGTTGTCATCTTCTTAATCGCGATTGAGTTGTTTGTATTTGGCGTCGGAGTAATTGCCGGTTTCCTGGTCGCCTTTTCGCCGCAGTTTGCCTGGAATTCCGTGCTCTTGTTGCCGGACACCATGGCGGTCTTGCCGTTACTGCTGGCTATTTACTTCCTCGCGCGTGCGTTAAAAGAGCCGAGGCTGATTACTGTGATCGTGGCTGGCGTGTTTGTCGGCTTGTCATGCTGGTTGCGCGCGAATGCCCTGCTCATGGCGCCATTTCTTGTGCTCGTCGTCTTACTTCTTTTTCCTCGAGAGCGGCGTTTGCGTTACGCGAGTGCCCTGTTGCTCGCAACTGTAGTGACCGTTGCTCCGCTGACCATTCGCAACTGGATCGTCTTCAATCATTTCATTCCAGTGTCGTTGGGCGCCGGCCAAACAATGCTTGAAGGAATTTCCGACTACGATCCCGGGCGCAGGTTTGGTATTCCCGACACCGACATGGGCATCATGAAAATGGAAGCTGAGCAATACAATCGACCCGATTACTATTCGACACTGTTTGCTCCGGATGGAATCAAGCGGGAACGCATGCGCCTGGCGCGCGGCTTTGGCGTAATTCGCGATAATCCGCTCTGGTTTGCGAGCGTCATGGTGCGTCGCGCAGGCTCGATGCTGCGGCTCGAAAGGGCACGACTGATTTCAATCAGCCCGCCGGTTACCCATGAGCGAAGCGTCGACGAGAGCAAACGTGTTTGGCTGGGCACTCCGACGCAATTGCTAGCGGAGACAGTTGAGAAATCGAGGGATGCGCAGTTTTCAACTGGGCCGGGCGCCAGCGTCGGTGACTCCGACAATGGGGGAACGCTACAGATCATTTCCGACAACGTGAAATATGGTGTTCAACTTCAAAGTGCGACTGCCACCGTCAAGCCAAATCATGATTACCTTTTTAGAGTTCCTATGCTTGTGCATGAAGGACGGATGACTACTGATGTCGTCGGGACGCAAACGGGTCGCGTTTATGCGTCATCGGTGATCGAAAAAGCTGAGGTGAAGGAAGGTGAGCCTCAGCCGCGCAAGATAGTCGAGTTGCCCTTCGTTAGCCGCTCGGCAGAGACGTTGAGTCTATCATTCCGAAACGCCTCTCCACCCTCAGGACGTTCGCGCGTTGACGTCGGCCAGCTTGAGTTGTTTGAGCTGGGCCCGGCTTCTTATTTATGGACGCGTTATCCAAGGTTTTTGGTGAGCAGGCTTCAAAAGCTTTTCATAACCGCCGTTATGCTGCCTTTGGCATTGTTTGGCGCGGGGATTTTAGTTTGGCGTCAAGCGTGGCGCAGCCTTGTTCTTCTATTAAGTGTGCCGGTGTATTACTTGTGCTTCCAGTCGATGCTGCATACTGAATATCGCTACGTGCTCGCGATACACTATTTTTTGTTCGTGCTGGTGGCGGTTTCCATGTATGAGATTGGGAGTTTGGTTCTGAATCGGGACAGCAAGGCACCTCCAAGCTGTGATTAATGAATTGGAGCGCCCGGAAAAGACCAAGTTGAGATAAACCTTACGCCCCTCCTTACTCGCTAAAAGACCAACTTTCAGTCAAACTGTGTGCTCAAAATCGTCGGATTCTTATTTGAGTGTTTAACGGGGGGCACCCGCAAGTAGTTGATTTTAATCGAGTTCTTATTTGAGTTGAAAACGTAGTGATGAAGAATTGGGTTGAGAAGGCTTTGGAATTATTGGCGGCAAGTTTGGAGCCGCTGAAGCACGAGTTAAATGAGTTGGATTGGAAAGCCGCTTTGTCACCTGACAAGAAACGCCTCACCGAACATTTGTCAGCCTTCGCCAATCTACCTGGTGGAGGCTTCCTTGTTTTCGGTATTGATGCCGGCGGCGTAGTGGCGGGCATCGAGGAAGCAAAGGTCGAAGGTATTGTTGCACAACTCGCTAACTTGGGCCGTGACGCGCTCGAACCCTCACTGGCGTTAGATCACACGGTACAACTTCATGAGGATGTACCGCTACTTTTCGTGCATATTGCTGAGTCACCCGTGAAGCCCGTTCATCTCCGAAGCCACGGCCTTGAACGAAGCTATATCCGATCGGGTGGTACAACTCGCTTAGCCTCACGGCAAGAAATCGGCACCCTCATGCTGCACAGTCGAACGCCTCGATGGGAAGAACTGCATGCTTCAATGCTACTGACGGACGATGATCTCCTTGCCGTCTTGAACGTCGAGCCGATACTGGAAATGTTGGGACGACCTTTGCCGACCGTTCGCCAGGAGTTAGTGGCTTGGATGGAGTCGGAGAGGTTCATAGCTCGTGACGCCCGTGGCAGCGGTTTCGTTACAAACCTCGGCGCAATTGCGGCGGCCCGCAAACTCGCAGACTTTCCCGACTTAGGGAGAAGGGCTGTTCGGGTAATTATTTACGATGGGTTGAACAAAGCACATACAAAACAGGAACAGGAAGGAACACGGGGATACGCCATTAGCTTCCAAGGACTCATGAAATTTGTCATGGGCCTCCTACCGCAAAGCGAGGTGATTGAGCAGGCTTTGCGCGTGAAGCGGACGGTTTACCCGGAAATCGCCCTTCGTGAGATCATAGCTAATGCTCTCATCCACCAGGATTTTTCGATTACCGGAACGGGGCCATTGATCGAGATTTTTGATGATCGCGTGGAGATATCGAACCCGGGAGGGTTACTTCCGTCAAAACAGCTTGATCGCTTAATCGGCACGCAACCCGAATCGCGGAATGAACAACTTGCACGTGCCTTCCGACGTTACAAGGTTTGCGAAGAACGAGGATCGGGGCTTCTCAAGGCCGGTCTTCAAGCGGAACTATATGGGCTGCCGCCAATTCAATTTGACTCAGATTCTAACTACTTCAAGGTAAGTATATTTTCGCCGAGAACATTTGCTCAGATGTCGCCTCGCGAGCGACTCGCCGCTTGCTACCAGCACGCATTGCTCAGACACTTCTCTGGCACTGCAATGACAAATACTTCGCTGCGCGAGCGTCTAAAGATGCCTGAAACTCAACGCTCTATGGTTTCAGGATTAATCCAAGACGCGGTCGATAAAAAACTGATTAAGCCTGCCGACCCGGAAAACAAATCTCGAAAGTTCGCTGAATACGTGCCCGCTTGGGCGTGATCGCGAGGAGTCAACTGCGATGGGTTGGTTTCAGCCATTAAAGATAAACCGAACATAACCTTTGTCAAGATTCGAATGCTCCATAACAAATCGATTATCTGTTTTGGTGGTGAAGATTGGTGGTACCACCACCCGCATTCGAAGGCCCACCTGATGCGCAAATTTGCGCGGGCCGGAAACAAGGTAATCTTCGTCAACTCGATCTCAATGGGCCTTCCGTCGCTGGGCCATAAAGACCTGTTGCCTCGCATCAAACGGAAACTTGGAAGTTATTCAAAACTGGCGCAGGAAACCGCCGAGGGCATCACTGTTGTTTCTCCTGCGAGTCTTCCTTTTTTCGGAAGCACCGCCTCGAGAGGCGTGAATCGTCGTTTGATTGGTGCTCAAATCAGAAAGCTGGCGGAATCTCGCGGCCTCGCAAAGCCAATCCTGTGGATCGCAATCCCGACCGCTGCCGAGATGATTGGTGAGTTTGACGAGTCGGCTGTTGTATATCATGTTTCCGACAAGTACGATGCGAACACGATGGACCATGCCACAGACCCGGAGTTGATAGGCAGGCTCCACACGCAAGCAATCGATGGCGCCGACATCATTCTTTATTCCGGCCGCAAACTCCTCGAGGAAGCGACTCACGGGCGCGAACGTTCGCACCTGCTCGAGCAGGCCGTTGACTTCGGACACTGGTCCGGGGTCGGTTCGGGAGAGT
Source organism: Pyrinomonadaceae bacterium (assembly GCA_041748795.1). Lineage (GTDB taxonomy): Bacteria > Acidobacteriota > Blastocatellia > Pyrinomonadales > Pyrinomonadaceae > PSRF01. The sequence goes on along the minus strand of JBGTCM010000217.1, from coordinate 2,763 downwards.
TGACAGTTGCCCCGGAGATAGCCCGGATTCCCGGCCCTCGTCTTGGTTACTTCGGAGCGATCGAACCCTGGCTTGTCGACCAGGAGCTAATCAAGCGGGCCGCTCGCGAGCGCCCGTCATGGCAGTGGATTTTCATCGGCAACAAATCGCGCGGAGTGGAGATTGAATCGTTACCGAATACTCATTTTCTTCCCGCGGTTCCTTATGAAGAACTGCCGCATTATGCAGCCGGTTTTGATGTCTGCGTGCTGCCATGGGACACTGACAAGGCTTTTACCAGCTACGGATCGGCGATCAAGGTTCGGGAATATCTGGCAACAGGAAAGCCGGTGGTGATTTCACCTCTGCCGGAATATGAGCCTATGAGTGACGTGCTGCGCATTGCCCGCAGTCGCGACGATTTCCTGAATCTAATTGACGAAGCATTGCGGGAGAACGACCCTGAGTCGATGAAGAAACGGCAGGCCGCCGTCAAAGATGGAACGTGGGACGCGCGTGCCGAATGGGTGAGCAACCTGATTGAGAAAACGCTGAACGAGAAGACTACGGTCGGGGGTAAGACCGAAGGTGCTACCAATTGATAGAGAGATACGATCCACGAAAGTCACGAAAAGGCACTAACCTCTTTTCGTGTTGGTTCGTGTGTTCGTGGATCGTTCGTCTTTGGCGAAGACACCTACAAGCACGAAACTCAAAGCTTGTTCACTGATAACCGTTACGACATGAAGCAGGTATTACAAAACCGAAAGAGCGGGAAGGTTGCGGTGGGGGAAGTTCCGGTCCCCGTTGTGCAGCCAGGGCGCGTGCTGGTTCGAACGGTGGCTTCGCTGATCAGTGCCGGCACCGAACGAGCGTCGGTAGAAAGCGGCCGCAAGAGTTTGGTTCAGGAGGCGCGCGAACGTCCGGATCTGGTGAAGGCAGTTATTGATAAAGCACGCACCGAGGGCCTGCGGAACACGTTTAATGCCGTGCGCGGCAAGCTAGCGTCGTCGCAGGCTCTGGGTTACAGCGCCGCGGGGATCGTCACTGCGGTCGGCAAAGATGTAAGTGAGTTTGCTCCCGGTGAACGTGTAGCGTGTGCCGGAGTCGGCTTCGCGTCCCACGCCGAAGTTTTATCGGTGCCCACAAATCTTTGCGTCGCTCTTCCGGACAATGTCGACTTCGAGGCTGGCGCCTTTGGGACGCTGGGCGCGATTGCTTTGCAGGGAGTGAGGCTGGCCCAGCCGACGCTTGGTGAGTCTGTCGTCGTGATAGGGCTGGGACTTGTTGGCCAATTAACGGTCCAGCTTCTAAAAGCAAATGGCTGCCGCGTATTTGGAATCGATCTCGATCAGGCACGGGTTGATCTCGCGCGACAACTCGGCGCAGACGGCGGTTTCGTTTCAAATGAAGAAACGAAACAGGCAGTGCTGAACTGGACGGCGGGACGCGGCGCTGACGCGGTGCTAATCACAGCAGCTACAGATTCAAACCAACCAATCGAGCTGGCCGGAGAAATCTCGCGCATGAAGGGGCGCGTGGTTGTCGTAGGAATGACTGGTCTAACGGTACCGCGCGCGTCTTATTTTGCACGCGAGTTGTCCCTGCAGATTTCGATGTCGTATGGACCAGGTCGTTACGATCCCGACTACGAAGAGCGAGGCCACGATTATCCATTTGGTTACGTGCGTTGGACGGAGAAGCGCAACATAGAAGCCTTCCTCAATCTAGTTAGTGAGAAACGTATCAACGTAGACGCCTTGATTACGCATCGTTTCGAAATCGATGATGCGGAGCGGGCGTATGAAATTCTGGCGGGCGATTCTGGAGAGCCGTATCTGGCCGTTGTGCTCCGTTATGACCCGAATCAAGAGCTCAAACGCGACGTTGAATTACGGGAACAGGTGACGCCAGGCGCCGGGGCGCAAGCGTCCGTACGGGTCGGTGTGATCGGAGCCGGCGGCTACGTAACGGCAATGTTGCTGCCTCAGTTTAAGAGCGCGGGTGTTGAATTAGTTTCCGTCGTCACTGCCTCTGGCTTAACGGCAGTAGACGCCGGCAAGAAGTTTGGGTTTAGACGCGCGGTTTCTGAAGCGAGCGAAGTGATCGATGACGAGAATGTGAATCTGGTGGTGATTGGAACGCGTCATGACTCGCACGCAACACTGGCCATCGAAGCTCTGGGCCGCAACAAGCATGTTTTCGTTGAAAAGCCTCTGGCGCTGAATGATGAGGACCTGAACACTGTTCTCGAGGCGGCAGCGCGTTCGCGTGGGCAATTGATGGTTGGTTTCAATCGGCGCTTCTCACCGTTGGCACGTGCCGCGAAAGAGTTTTTCGCAGGACGTCAAACTCCCCTCTCGATTTTGTATCGTATCAACGCCGGTCGTATCCCCGCCCCGCATTGGCTCCAGGACCCAACGCAGGGCGGCGGCAGAATTGTTGGTGAGGTCTGTCATTTCATCGACCTGATGCAATATTGGACCGCTTCGCCACCGGTTTCGGTTTTCGCGGAAGCAATTGGTGCGAATCAAGACAATGTTATCAACCACGATTCGGTCTTCATCACTCTGCGTTTTGCCGACGGCTCAAACGGTTGTGTTGCGTACCTGGCGGAAGGTGATAAGGCACTCGCCAAAGAGCGCATGGAGATTTTTGGGGAAGGGAAGAGCTTTGTCATCGACGATTTTCGCCAGGCTACCGCCTTCCGCAACGGGCGCGAAGAGAAGATAACGCTGCGAGCGCAGGATAAAGGACAAGCCGAGCAGGTCAAGGCTGTATGCG
>JBGTCM010000216.1:0-2124 GCA_041748795.1 Pyrinomonadaceae bacterium | reverse complement strand
AGCACAAGCAGCAGCTCGAGGACAGCTGTCAAGCGAACCATGAATTACTTTAAGTTTGTCGAGAGTCTGGCAAACCGCAACCAACAAACTACAAAGAAGGTCTGATACAGTTCTTTAATTTTCGATTTGCCTTAGGCAATTCGAACACTCCACGCCTGATCAGAACAGCTTCAAGAGGCTGGTAATGCCCTCGGCGGATTTGATTTGCAGCGCTAAATCAATGCCAAGATCTGTCTGCTGCAAATCAACTTCAACCGGTGACGTAATCGTATGAGTCAAGTGCCGGCCAGGCCGTCCACCAAACATGATTGCAATCTTGTCGGCCCCATTATTTTCAGCTGAGACTTCAGCGCTTAGACCAGTTAGATACAGGCGACGCTCTTCTACCTGATCTCCAATGTCTGGCCCAAACACTTCAAGCGTCGCTTCCCAACCTTCCTGCTTCCGGCTGAGGTTGTCGAAAAATCTGGTCCATTCTTCACGCGGTATTTGTCGTGTCTTCATCGGAATCTCCTTGTCACGCTAATCAAGTTTTTCCACGCGTTCATGGCTGCATTAGCCGTGCCGTGAGTGCTATTTGCGAATCTCGCCACTTCCTATCCACCAGGGCCGACACTGCGAGTTTTCTCTCAGTCGAACTGAGTAAGTTTTCGCACTCATGCCCGCAATACGTTTCCGAAATCCATTAGTCCGCAAGTGGTACGGCTCGTGCACAGGTACAAGAAGGAGGCATTAGTCCCCCTAAAACATTTTGCGAATTAGCTACTGACGAGGACGGTGCGTATGAAAATCCTATTGGCTGTTGATGGTTCGCCTTGCAGCGATCAAGCGGTTGAAGAGATCTCCCGTCGACCATGGCCCGCACAGTCGGAAATCAAGGTCTTGACAGCGATTGAGCTACCAATTCCACCAACCCCGGAAGCTTGGGCCATTCCCCCAAACTATTTCGAAGAATTAGACCGAGCCGCATCGGATCAGGCGCGTTCGATCCTGGAACGAGCGGTAGCAAAGCTGAAGGCGGCAATGGGTCCAGAAGCAAACGTCAAGAGTGAGGCCGTACCAGGTCCACCGCGGGTGGTGATTTTGGACGAAGCGGAAAGCTGGGGTGCTGACCTGATCCTGGTCGGCTCCCATGGCTACCGGGCATGGGAACGCTTCCTCCTCGGCTCGGTGTCACAGTCGGTTGTCGCCCACGCGAAGTGCTCAGTCGAGGTAGTTCGTTGTGCTGGTGGTCCAGCGGTCCAGGAAGTCGCGTAAGAAAAGGAATAGCAGTTATGGCCAAAGTCTTAATCCTTGGGGGCGGCTTCGGCGGCGTAGTCGCCGCAGAACGTTTAGCTGCGCAGCTCGGTGACGAGCATCAGATCACGCTGGTGTCACGCAGTCGTTGGTTCGTATTTTATCCCGCCCTGGTAAGACTGGCCTTTGGCAAATGCCAGCGGGAAGACGTTTCCTTCAATCTTCGCGATACCCTGCTGGACCACCGAGTCAACTTTATTGAGGCTGAGGTAGCACGCATCGATCCTATTGAGCGGAAGGTAACGATCGCACATGGTGAGGTACAAGGACACCTTCCTTATGATTACCTGATCTTCGCGCTCGGACGGCGGCTCGCCACTGAACGCATTACAGGCTTCTATGAGCACGCCCATCACCTTTTGAGCGTGGAAAAAGCGCTTCGGTTTGGTAAAGCTGTCGCGGAGTTTCACGAAGGACGCGTGGTCCTTGGCCAATGTCCTGGGGCACGCCTTCCGGTCCCCGTTTACGAAACAGCCTTTGCGCTTTCCCGGTTACTAGAAGGACGCGGCGAGCGCGAGCGTGTAAAGATAACAATCGTCAGTCCCGACCCTCCTGGCTTACAACTCGGCGATACCGATGTCACCATCGCGCTGAGAAAAGCACTCGCCACTCACGATATTGAGTTTCGACCGGATTTCCCTATCGACCGAGTTACGCCTGGTGCTGCTACAACGAGCAACGGACACGGGATCAACTTCAACCTGCTGATGTTGCTACCGCCATTTCAGGGCTCGGCGGCGGCCTCACACCTGGGCATTACCAATGATGAGTCGTACATCAATGTAGATTCGAGCATGCGCGTGGTTGGCGTTGAACGAATGTATGCAG
>JBGTCM010000215.1:0-11656 GCA_041748795.1 Pyrinomonadaceae bacterium | reverse complement strand
TTCGGCCAACAAGCCTATGAGCAAAAGTACGCAGAACGTCGTCTCAAGCATCTGATGGTGCAGGCGAAATCTCTTGGTTTCCAACTTGTTCCCTCGCAGATGTAACGGAGTTTCTAAGAAGCGCGGTAGCGCGGGATCCTTAAGGCTACTTAACACCTAACAATTGCGCCTTTAATGCCGCTACCTGCAGAATCCTGCGCTACCTCGCCGGGTTCCGTAATTTGATAAGCGAAATCGCATCAGTCCTATCTGTGGGTGATAGCCCGGGTGCATTTCACCGGGCACAGGTTTGGGCCCGTCCTCCGTCAATTGAGTAAGTCGCTCCGGTTATCCAGGCCGCCTTTTCAGAAGCCAGAAAGTAAATAAGTTCCGCTACTTCGGAAGTATCGCCCACCCTGCCGATTGGATGAGTTCCTTTTGAGTGTTCAAGGAAGGCGTCGTACGCGGCCTCACTCATGCCGCCGCGTTTATGGATTTCAGTAATCACCACACCTGGATTAACGGCATTCACGCGCACGCCTTTCGCGGCCAACTCCAGTGCCGCGCAGCGAGTTAGCTGGTCCAGCCCAGCCTTCGAAACACAATAGGCGAGCACACCTGGAAACGAACGCAGTCCGGTAACGCTGGACACATTGACGACGCTGCCACGGCGCTCAATTAAAGACGGGGCGGCTTTCTGCATGAGAATAAAAGCCGCTCGCAGGTTGATGTTCATCATGGCGTCATACGCCGCGAGGGTAGTAGTTTCAATTGTGCCCGTTGAAAGGTGCCCTGCTGCATTCACAAGCACATCGAGACCTTTGAAATGTTTGACTGCCGATTCTACGGCGCCTTCAGCTTCAGTCTCGTCCGCAAGATTGGCGCGAATGGCGAGAAAGTCCACACCCAGTTTTTCCATCTCGCCCTCCAATTCAAGAAGTGCTGATTCATTGCGGCCGACTGCCGCGACATTCGCGCCGGCTTGCGCAAAACGTAAAGCTGAAGCCTTACCGATACCGGACGTTGCGCCGGTGACCAGCACCGTCTTTGTTGCAAACTCCTTGTCCATTCTTATTTTTACCATCCTGACTTGTAGTCGTGTAATTTGGGGATTCTGTGTTGACAGCAGAATACCAAAAAGCCGACTATTGTGCCGTTTTAACGTTTCCGAGGCGCGGCGCTTCTCTAAAGTCACCGCCACACTGTGCGGGGCTTCATCTAACTTTCAGAGAATCACAATTGGGTAATCACTCAGCGAATGATTTTTTCCCCAGGAGCGTGCGGCAGGCGCATAGCTCGGGGGAGCCGTCGCAAGGGCGTGGTCCGCGAGGCCGGATGCCGTCCAGCGCAGGATATCTGCTCGGCGCATCCGTAGCCGCGTTTACATTGTTTCTGGGGCTTTGGTGGATGCTTGTGAGCGGTGGCGACGAAGCGCCATGGCTGCCGGCGGGTTTAGCGGCGAGCGTGGTGCTTCTAGTGGCTTTGTCCGCCCGCGAAGTAGTGATGCGGCGAGCATGGACGCGCTATTTACTTGAACAGCGCGGCGAAGGTTCGAGCAGAACCGTTCGCGAGAAGAAGGCCTCATCTGGTAAGACGCAATCGTCGTCGATATTCTCGGCGTCGTGGCGCAATATTCAAAGACAGTCCGAAAGAGCCGAATCAGGATCTACTCCGGACTTGCATCTGGATGTGTTCCATCTATGTCAGGATTATTTAGCTTCCACCGAAGATGCGTTGCGCGCGAACAACCTTCTCCCCGAGAAGAGAATCGCAATCAAGTCTGGACAGGAACGAGCGCGGGCCCTGCAGCGGCATCACTTGTTGACCTGGGCCCGTAACGCCTCGAGGACGTTGACCTTTGAAGCCCAGCAGAAAGCGCGCATGTCGGAGAAGATTGAGGCTGCGAATCGCGCGCTCCATTGCCTGGAAACGGCACAGAAGTATTATCCAGGTGAAACGGAGATTGACGAATCAAGCGTCGCTATTCACGAGTTTATCGCTTCGGTCAAAGTGGCTCATTGGGTTGAATTGGCAGAACGCTCGGCGTTTAAGGGGCATTACCGCCGGGCGATTGAGCGATACCAGGACGCACTCTTCTACCTGAATCGCGAGACAATGAAAGAAGACGTTCGGGCTCGCGGCGCCGAACGGATTGGTCGCGAGATTGAATTGCTGCGAAGCCGGCTTCAGGAGCAAAAGAATCTTAAGGCAGACAGCATTAGGGAAACCAAGAATACCTAGGGAGAATGGAATGTCGTGAGCTTCGCACAGAAATGCCCAAATTGTCATAGTTCGCGAATTAGGAAGGGTTATAAGCCAACTCCGCGGCTTTTTCGGCTGGTTGGCTTACGGCACCTTTTATGCAATGATTGCAACTTGTTGTTTACGGGTTTTGCAATAGGAACACTGGGTTCTGGGCGAAAAACTCGGCCAAAACGTACTTCCACTGAGCCTGGCTCCGCAGCCCGCGACCTTTCTCAGGCAAAGGATACCTAGCGCCTGTTCTGGTGCTCGGGCATCGATTCCGGCCACCGTCACATCTTTGAGAGGTTAAGATTAACTCTCGAGTTTTAGAGGTTTTTATGAAAAGAAATATCCTTTTGGTAGCGATCCTTGGCAGCCTGGTTTTTCCCACACTCGTCCTGACCCAGGAGCCCCAACCGTCAAGCGGTCCGCCCTCAAGCGCAGGTTTTTCCTCGGCGCCTTCCGCTGATAGTCAGGGCGTCAAAAACTACCTGCTTGGTCCGGGTGATGTTATCGACGTGAGAGTCTTTGGCCAGGGCGATCTCAATGCTGTGGCTGAGGTGGACGACGAAGGCAACATTAGCTCATTGCCCTTTCTTGATAAGCCTATCATCGCGAAGTGCCGCTCTGAGAAGGAAGTCCAAAAAGACATCGCTGCAGCCTACGCCAGGTATCTTAAGAATCCGCAAATAAGTGTTCGCATCGTCGAGAGGAAGAGTCGTCCACCCGCCATCGTGTTTGGCGCGGTGAAGAAGCCGACGCGAGTAATGATGATGAGGACGGTCCGGCTTAACGAGGTTATGGCCCAAACGGAAGGCTTCACCGAGCGAGCGGCCGGCACGATTCAAATCGCTCACACTGAGCCGGTGATGTGTCCGCAGACGGCTGAAGAGGCTGAAGCCCCGCCGGTCGATCTCGATAAGGCCCCCCTTCATGTTATCAAGCTGTCGGATTTGCGGGCAGGCAAGCCAGAAGCTAACCCCGTCATCCGGCCTGGGGATTACATTTTGGTAACCGAAGCGGAGCCGGTTTATGTCGTCGGCAGTGTGTTCTTTCCGCAGAGCCTTTACCTGACCGATCAGCTAACTTTGAGCCGGGCACTTGCAATGGCGGGGGGCGTGCGAAAGGAAGCCAAACTTAACGATATCTGGATTCGCCGGCATAACCCCGGCGCGAAGGATCCCGAAATCTTACGCGTGGACTACAACGCAATAAGGAAGCTTAAATCGCCGGATGTAATGTTGAAGGCTTACGATGTGATTGACGTACCCGAGGCGGGAATGTTTTCTTCAGGTCGTATCGCTTCGACATTCATGGGTTTGGTCACGGGTGGAATGGGCAGCATGATTAATTCAGTTGGTCCATCTCTGCAAAATAGAACAATCCGTTAATCTGCAATCACACTTAAGCGATGGGGCGTAACGCCCCATCATCTATTTGATCCAGGAGTAGTTGAGAATGAAGCGCACGAAAAGTATCGCGAGTGAACGACGCCGGAGAAGGTTGATTACTTTTGTTTGGACCACTCTGCTCGCGGCCACAACAATCTTTCTCATCTACAAGGAGATGACAGCAGTACTCTACATCCTGGCCACGCTTGGTGTGACCGCACTGTTGTTGATTGTCGCCTTTTCAGACCTTCGACCCGCGGAAAAATCTTTGAGTGATCCTAACCGCATCAATGATTCGGCTGCGTTGGGAAGCGGAATTACATCCACATTTGGCGCTAAATGATCTTGATTAAATCGGATCGAAATCCGAAAAATAATAGCTGCTAATCTCTGCAACGTATCCTCTTTTCTCACTCTTTTACACACGTTTTCTGACAAAGAATTTACTTTGAAAGTCGGTTGAAAGTTTAATCGGCTTGTTGCATAATCCGCCTGCGTTCACCTCCCCGGTGAACGAAGTGGTCGCGTGGGGTGAGGACACGTGGCCTTAGGGTGGGGACTGTGGGAGGTCCCCGCCCGCTTTTGTTTTTTGGACCATTCTACAGAACCGAGCGCGGGGCATAGGTGAGGGCGCGTAGTTCAGAGTTCAACCTTCAGGTTGTGCCTTGCGTAACGACACAAGCTAAAGCTTGAAGCTCTAAACTACGCGCCCCTGATCTCTGACCTCTGATCTCTGACTTCTGACCTCTGACTTCTGACCTCTGACTTCTGACCTGCAACGATCCTATTGACGTAGCTTCGATTCAGCGTAGAATTCACCAACTACAAACACAGGGAGAAAAGGCCAGAAGTTATTAGTCGCTGTGCGCCTGGCCCATACGATGGTTCTTTCAGAGAGCGCAAAGCAAAGGTTCAAGCATTGGTTGTTCAGAGGCCAGAAGGAAACTGGATCAGAGGCCCCGAACGTCACCACTCCTCACAAGCAGCACTCGTGGTGGCAGGTAATGTGTCTGACTGGCGTCGACTATTTCTCCACCCTGGGTTACCAACCCGGAATAGCTTTTCTTGCTGCCGGCGCTCTTTCACCAATCGCTACGCTGGTTCTGGTTCTGCTTACGCTCTTCGGCGCTCTGCCGATGTATCGCCGTGTCGCCGAGCAAAGCCCTTATGGCGACGGGTCAATTTCAATGTTGGAGAATCTGCTTTCACGTTGGAAGGGAAAGTTGTTCGTATTGGCCTTGCTCGGATTCGTTGCTACCAGCTTCATTATCACGATTACGTTATCTGCAGCGGACGCCACGGCCCACATTATAGAGAACCCCTTCGTCGTCGATCATCTTCAATTCCTTCATCACCGAATAATCGTAACGATCGTCCTGATCGCGGCTTTGGGAGCGGTTTTTCTGAAGGGATTTAAGGAAGCAGTTGGCATTGCGGTGGTTATAGTCATCGTTTACCTGATCTTTAATGTCGCAGTATTGATCACTTGCATTTACGAAGTGGCGACGCAGCCCACGGTGGTGTGGAGCTGGAAAACATTGCTATTCCAAAGCTATCGAAATCCTTTCTTGATGATCGGAACGGCGCTGATTGTTTTCCCTAAACTCGCACTTGGTTTGTCAGGTTTTGAAACCGGCGTTGTGGTCATGCCGCTAGTGCGGGGCGACCGTGATTTAACACAGGATGATTTGGAGGCGATTCACACAACGCGCAGCGCGCGTGTCACCACGGATAGCGATACTCGGGAATTGCTGCGTGGTCGGATCGAAAACACAAAGAAACTTTTGACGACGGCAGCGGTTATCATGAGTTTTTTGTTAGTGGCTAGCAGTATTTGCACCACTCTCCTGATACCTGCTGAAGAGTTCCGATCTGAAACAGCAACACAGGAAGCCGGAAGCGCCAATGGTCGTGCGCTCGCTTACCTCGCACATCATTATCTTGGAGACATCTTCGGCACTGCCTACGACATCAGCACCATTGCAATTCTGTGGTTTGCCGGCTCGTCTGCGCTAGCTGGTTTGTTGAATATTGTGCCGCGTTACCTGCCACGATACGGAATGGCGCCCGAGTGGGCGCGCGCTACTCGCCCGCTCGTAGTTGTATTCACCGTCATTTGTTTTATTGTTACGCTTCTTTTCCGCGCTGAAGTTGATGCGCAGGCCGGCGCGTACGCCACCGGCGTCCTCGCGCTCATGACTTCAGCCGCCATAGCCGTAACTCTTTCTGCTCGTCGCCAGGGTGAGCGGATCCAGTGGGCATTCATGCTCATTTCGCTCATCTTCAGCTACACCACGATTGTCAACATCATCGAAGAACCTGAGGGGCTAAAGATCGCCACGATTTTCATCGCGGTGATTGTGATCAGTTCACTCGTTTCACGCGTGTGGCGTTCAACTGAGTTGCGCGTGGATCGCATTGAACTTGATGACATGGCTCGAGAGTTTATTCGCCACGCTGCCAGGGGAACGATTCGCATAATCACAAACCGAGTAGACACCGGAGAACCCGAGGAGTATCGGCTCAAGGAACAGGAGAAGCGCGACGACAATCACATTCCTCCTAACGAGCCCATCATTTTCTTTGAGGTAACGCCGGGGGATGCTTCAGAGTTTTCAGGCGTCTTGAAAATTAGTGGGACAAGCGTCGAGGGCTTCAAAGTTTTGCGCACAGAGTCTCCCGCCGTTCCAAATGCGATTGCGGCCTTCCTGCTTTACCTTCGCAACGAGACGGGCAAACTGCCTCACGTTTATTTCGGTTGGAGCGAGGGCAACCCCGTTTCTTATCTGCTGAAGTACATTGCTTTCGGTGAGGGCGACACGGCGCCCGTAACTCACGAAGTCTTGCGACAGGCCGAGAAGGATCCTGAGCGCAGGCCAGTTGTGCATGTGGGAGGATAGCGGTTACGACCCGAAGAATCCCGAGCGCAGGCCTATCGTTTATGCCGGCGGATGAGTGCTCCCGGCCTTATCATTTAGCAAAGTAAAATTCTGGAATCTTCCTGCGGCCCACCACTCGATTCCAATTAAGTCTGAGAATGATTTCAATCGCTAATGGAGATTGACACACCGCTAAAACAAGGGTATTTATCGTGCCCAAACAGCGAACTCTATTAGTCTAAACCACCCACGCCCCGTGTGGGCTTCCCTTCGAAATCTCAGCTTTCCGTCCAATAGGAGTGACGATCATGAAAAAAGCCAACCCCCTTTGTCTCTGTCTTATTCTGGTGAGCGTAATGCTTGCATTCCCCACCCAGGTCCTTGCTGCACCTTCAACTCAAGACGCGCGCACCATGCGAGTGGGCGAGGAGCGCCTGCGTAGAGTCATGAGCCCGGCAACTGACATCGAGGAATTCCGGAGCGAACTCTACGACTACTTCACTGAGCTGGAGAATGCAGTGACTCTTCTCAGTGAGATCCCAGCCATCCGTCAGAAGCTTTCGGCCTCAGGATTCCAATCACTTGCAATGCTCGCCTCAACCAAACAAAAGCTTGCCGAACTGGATGCGGCAGACCTGTCTGTGTTGCGAGCTAGCTATGCCAGATTCCCCGGTTGGAGGGATGCGCCGCGCACTTTTAACTCGCTCATAAAACCCCAGGTCCGCGAGATCCTTGAATTAAAAAAGGCGGCCGGAAAAAGCGCGGGTGGGATCGAAACAGCTTTGGTTGCCGACAGTTGCGCTGACGGAATAAGTGCAGATGTCACCAACACTGACATTTCGCTCGCTGCCACTGCCGTGATAGCGGCGGAGGCCGTGATGGAAGCGCTCCCAACCGACGGTTTAACAATTCTCGCTCGCGCTATCCCTGTAGCGGCGGTAGCAACCGTTAAGGGCTTGCTCCTGGCGGCTGAAACGCTGAAAAACATCAAGGACGATTGTAACGGCGATACTTTCGAAGCGGCCATCCAGCAGCAGATTACCGACAACACAAACACGATTGTAAACAACGACAACAGCAATAAGACGGCGATCATTAGCAATGACAACACCAATACCACCAATATCATTGCGAATGATAATTCCAACAAGACAGCGATCATCAACAACGATAACGCCAACACAACGGCGATTATCAACAATGATAACGCTAACGCAATTGCGATTATCACTAACGACAATGCCAACAAGAATGAGTTGCGTGACTTGATCCTGAGGACGCAGATCGAGGCGGATCTCGCGGAGGCTGATAACGCGACGCCTGTTGCGTTGTACCTAACGCCGACTGCCAATGGTGGTTATCTCGATTTCGTCCAGACCATCGTGACGCAGACGCTCGCCAGCATCCAGGCTGCCGGTGGCAGCATTGGCAGCGCTCAAACATTCCTTGCGCGTGCTAATGCCGATAAGGCTGCGGGGCGCTTCAAGTCGGCCTACGGCAACTACCGAAAGGCTTACAAGGCGGCAGCGCAATGATTGGTTAGAATTATTCGCCGGACTTAGAAATCTTATCGCTGATGTCTTCGGACTTCGTTAAGGCGGGCTCGCCGGGAGACGTTCCGCGTGCTGCGCTTGAACGTTCGACCGGAGGTTGTGCGTTGTTTCTGCTGATGCCCCACTAACAACGGAGCTGGACGAAGGGACGTGTGCCGAGGATCGATCACGCGCTGGCTGTGCCGTTGTTCGTTTCAGTAGTCCGGCCGGCGAGGAAACACGAGCGACAATAGACCGGGCGTCCCTGTGAAGGATAAAAGGGCACCGTTGTTTGTTGTCCGCAGTGTGCGCACTGAACTGAGACTTCAATCCGTTGCCTGACTCCGGATGTTTGTGCTGCAGTGATCGCGGCCAATCGTTCGTTCTTCGCCTGCTTGCAAGGCTTACAACGCTTCGGTTCGTTCTTCAGTCCTTTGTCGTGAAAAAAAGCCTGTTCACCCGAAGTCCATGTAAAGTTTTCGCTGCAATCTACGCACTTAATTGTGCGATCCGGATGTTCGACTGTTGCGGTGGCTGCGAGATCGATGATCTCTTCCCTTTGTGACATGATTAGCTCTCCCTGGGTCGGTGTAACACTCTAATCGGCGGGCCGTGTCGGGCGGTTGCCGGTGTTCAAAGAGGAGCCGCTGATTTCCTGGCGAGTATCGGGGTGAGCCATGGCTGCCCTCGAACAGGTGTAGCGGATGTGTGAAAAGTATAACTATGGCGAAATTGTGTCAAGGTAAAACCAGCTTATTCTACCGACGAATCCAAAAGAATAGATGCCGAAGGGCGGGACAGCGAAAATGAAAGCGTTGGTAATAGGCTCAGGAGGAAGGGAACACGCGATTCTTTGGGCCTTGAGACGAACTTCACGCGACCCACTCGACCTGTATTGTTCACCAGGAAATGGCGGAATTTCGGAGCTCGCGAAGTGCGTTCCCATTCCCGTAACGGACAAATTAGCACTGGTCGATTTTGTCCGGAGCAAGGAAATCGACCTGACTATCGTCGGCCCTGAAGGCCCTCTCGCAGAAGGCATCGTAGATGAATTCGAAAGCGCCGGGCTAAGAATTATGGGACCCAGTCGCGCGGCGGCGCGACTCGAGGGGAGCAAGGGTTTTTCCAAAGATTTCATGACCCGTCACGAAATACCCACAGCCAATTACCAGATCGCCGCCACTGAGGCTGAGGCGCTCGATGCGCTGCGTAGTGGTAAGTTTGGCGGGATCGATGCGGCCGTTGTAGTAAAGGCCGATGGACTAGCTGCCGGCAAAGGTGTCGTGGTTGCGCCTTCGCGATTGGAAGGTGAAAAGGCTGTAAAGGAGCTGCTGAGCGGCAATTTGGTTTCGTCTTCCGCAACTCAGCAGCTGCTGATCGAAGAGGCCCTCAACGGAAGAGAAGTTTCAGTCCTTGCTTTTGCTGACGGCAAGGATTACGTGCTGATGCCGGCGGCGCGTGATCACAAGAGAATCGGAGAGCGTGATACCGGGCCGAACACAGGAGGAATGGGTGCGATAACGGATCCGTCGGTAGTCGATCAGGAAACCCTTCAAAAAATTCGACGCGAGATTGTTGAGCCTACTCTAAAGGGCGCCAGCCAGGAGGGCTTTCCTTTCAGGGGAATACTTTTCGTTGGTCTAATGCTGACTGCTGACGGACCCAAAGTACTTGAGTACAACGTGCGTTTCGGCGATCCGGAAACGCAAGCAATCCTCGTCAGATTACAGAGTGACCTGTTCCAAATCTTCCAGGCTATTACAGACGGTGAACTAGGAAACCTGGAGGTGAAGTGGAGCAATCAGTCGTCGGCCTGCGTCGTGTTGGCGAGCGGAGGATATCCAGGTCCGTGCGAGAGTGGTTTACCCATTACCGGATTGGGCTCAGCCGGAGACGATGTCGAGATTTTTCACGCCGGCACCACAAAGGCTGAAGATGGCAGTTTTCTGACGGCGGGCGGACGTGTCCTGGGAGTCGCAGCAGCGGACGCCACCCTGCCGGAGGCGCTAGGCCGGTGTTATGCGGCAAGCAGTAAAATTAGCTGGCCAGGAATGCAGTACCGAAGAGATATCGGGGCGTTTCGGGAAGGGGCGGTCGCCGGCCCGTGAGCCATGCCGTATTGTGGTTTTCTGGAAGGGACGATATTACTGTTATACTCCGGTACACTTTGACAGCGTATTTTGAACCCTTCGAAGTTATTCATCGTACAGACACATGCGGGCGGACGTAAGTTAACAAACTTATCCGGTGGTACCCCCTGAGTAACATCAGCAACACCTGGACCGCTGGAGGATCGAGGCAAAAATGGGACTTTGGACGAGAATGAAGCGCTCATTGCGGGCCGCGTTTGGCGGGATGGTCGAATCCACTGAAAATCCGGAGCTTATACTCCAGCAAACCATACGCGACATGCGAGACCGCGTGCCGGAGCTGAATAATTCGGTGGCGCAGGTCATGGCTACAGAAAAGCTGCTGGCCAAAAACAAGGAGCGACTGGAAACCCAGGTCGTCGATTTAGATTCAAAGATACGCGCCTCTGTAAGATTGGGCCGCGACGATATCGCCACGGCTTACATCGGTCAACTGCAACAAGCCCAGGTTGACCTGATAAAAACCGGACAACAGCACGAACATGCCAGTCTGGCGTCGAAGCAGGCACTGAAGGCCCGTGACAATTATGTTCTGCAGATGCAAAGGCGCACTGGGGAAGCGATGCAGCTGATAAACCAGTCGAAGCAGGCTCGACTGCAGGAGCAACTTGCGCAAACGATGGAGTCGTTCCAGCTTGGTGACGACGCCTCCACGTTCAACGAGATGCGCGACAAAATCGATCGCCGCGCCGCTGCTGCCGAGGCAAAAATGCAACTTGGCGCTGCCAATGTCGACAACCAGATGCAGGACATTGAACGCGAAGCGATGGATATGCAACTCCAGGACAAGCTGCTGTCGTATAAACGCAACATGGGGCTGCTGCCGGCAGCGAGCAGTAGCACGCCACAAGCTCTGCCAGCGGCGGGGGAGAGCAGCGATCAAGGTGGAAGTCGCTAGATTAGTCAAACGCTGTCGGGTGGTCTGTTCGATTGAGGATCGGTAGTCCTTTGGGTTTTTCAAGGTTATGCCAGAGTCGTCTAAGTTTGATCTTAAGTACGTAAAAGAAGCTTTCAAAGAGCCCTTAAATTTTTGGGGATTGGCCAGCTTTGCAGTGGTTGCCGCGTATGTGCAGGACGTGACGGCGCTCGCTGCAGCTCTGGCCGCAGAAACAATTTATTTAGCCACCGTGCCAGCCAGCTCAATCTATCGCCGTATCATCGACCGCCGCGAAAAGCAGCGTTTGCTCAAGCTGCGCGATCAGCAACGCGAAGCAGCCATCAAGCAGTTTGATCCCCGCGAACGCGAAGCGGTCGAGTATCTGCGCTGGATGAAGAATCAGATTTACTCAAACTACAAAAAGTTTACCGGGACGAAACAGGTTCCTACCAACATCCAGAGTCTGGATCAACGCTGGGAAGACTTCGTCGACCTGCTCGATGTTTATCGCCGGCGTAAGCATCACCTCAGATCTATTAACCGGCAGGCGGTACAGAATCAGCTCATACAGGCGGAACGTTCGGTCCAGGGTTCGAAGGACGAT
>JBGTCM010000214.1:0-4049 GCA_041748795.1 Pyrinomonadaceae bacterium | reverse complement strand
TAACTTGCAATGGACCACCAAACTGTTGCATTATCCTTGTGTATTCCTTCTCTCCTGCGTCAACGGTGATGCGCCACGCCTTTGTTCCGGTTTGCGGCGTTCTGGATGGTTCGAGAGCAGGTCATAAAAATTGAGAAGCTGCTCAACAGAGCGCCCGAACGCGAGCCTTCGCTGCTACCGTTTCTCCGAAGCCACCTTTGATTCGAAGCTTCTCTTAATGCTCCATCGAGCAAGGACGACAAAGCCATGGCAATGAAACTCTACGTAGGAAACCTCTCGTTTCAAACTTCCAGCGAAGAATTACAGCAACTCTTTTCCCAGGCTGGTACGGTTGAATCAGCTTCAATAGTAGAAGACCGTGACACGGGCCGCTCACGCGGATTTGGTTTCGTCGAGATGGCTTCAAAGGAAGACGGCGAAAAAGCAATTGAACAATTCAACGGCGCTGATATGAACGGGCGTAACCTTACGGTCAATGAAGCGCGACCTCGAGAAGATCGTGGAAACCGCGGCGGTGGTGGTGGCCGTGGAGGTTTTGGCGGCAATCGCGGCGGCGGCGGTGGTGGTGGTCGCGGTGGATACGGCGGTGGTGGTGGAGGTAACGACCGCACGCCTCGCTGGTAAGTAAATGGTGAATGGTAAAATGGTTTTGCTAAGACCAATTACCTTTGCCATTCACCCACATACGCAAATTGAGAAGACTAGTCAGATTTAAACACACACAGTTTTACCCATCTACCATTAACGATTTACCAGAAAGGCAGTTATGGAAAAGCAGACTGTAGAAAAGGTCGAAAAGCAAACCTACGCGATCGGTGACAGGGTTGAGAAGCTCTGCGCGATATGCCAGGAAGAACGCGGGCACGTCGTGGCTTCAATCACTAAAAGAGGATTGATCTCACGAGTCACTTGCCCAAAGTGTGGGACTCGAGGTTCATTTTCAAACGGCGCGAAGCTGACCCGCGGACGCTCAAAGTCAGTTAACAGCGAGCCGTACGACATGAAAAGGACTTATCGAGCCGGCCAAACCCTGAGTCATCATATCTGGGGTGCGGGAGAAGTAACCGCGCTGATTGAGCCGAGGAAAATCGACGTATTGTTTGCAGATCGCATTCGACGTCTGATTCATTCGCGTTCAGACGCGTAGACTTTTACTCTGACGGGTTTGAGGCCGTTTCGGCTATTCGCTCTTCGATCTTTTTAGCCAACTGTTTCAGGAAGCGATTTCGACGCTTCGCTCGAAGACAATCTGCGCGGCAACCTCACTTTGCCGGTCGCAAACAACACCAACCACACCACCCCCGAAGAAGCTGACAAGAGTCCGCAAATGACCGTCAGCGTCCGGGGCGTAATTGCGTGCAGCGACCAACCCGCGGCGGCAGTGGATAAGCTCCAAACAAGCAATTCGGCAGCTCGGTCAGTGGTCCCTACCCGCCCGCGCAAATGGTCAGGCACTAAACGCATCAGCAAAGTCTCCTGGACCGCAAACTCAGCCCCCAAGAGGATTCGACCAAGGAAGAGCAGCAGGCAAGCTAGCCACAAGTTTGGCGCGAAGCCAATCATGGCGAATAGCACTCCCTGAATTAACAAACTCCAGCCGATGAAACCCGGCGTTTTACCAAGGTCGTGGAAATAGGATCCCACCCTCCGAGCGACCATCATGCCGGCGAAAAGACCGACACCTGCAACAAAGAAAAACGTTGCCACAGCGGTGTCAGCGCTCATTCCCCATTCCCCCGCGAACACAATTCCACCAAGCCGGTCGACTATCAAGTTGCTTGCTCCGCCACCCGTGGCCCACAGAATGTTTGCAACCAGGATGGCCGCTACAGGAGCATGCCGGACAATGTAAGACCAGCCCTCACGAATGTCTGACCAGTAGCTGGGGCGTATGGTTCCAGGTGTGCCGGCGCTTACATGCTTTGTCTCCTTTTCCGAAATAAGCCAAACCGAGTATGCAGAGACCAGGAACGATGCGGCATTGACGAGAAACGCCGCTCGATATCCGATGGTGGCCGCCGTCCATCCACCCAGAGCAGCTCCAAACGACATCAGCAGGAAGCGTGAGGAGTACATCAACGCCGTCCCTGCGAGCAGATCCTGGTCGCCCGTGATGTTTGGGACAGCAGCATTCTTTGCGGCCTCAAAGAAGGCGCCGAAAAAGGAAAGGAGCGCTGTGCACAAATATGCTATCCATACATCCTCGGGCCGGTGCACTAACAAAAACCCAAGGGCTACCACAACGCGCGCTATGTCGCTAACGATCATCACCATTCGTCTGGACCAACGGTCCACAAAGGCGCCGGCCAGAGTAGCAAAGAGCGTGAACGGCACTAGCCGGGCGAGGAGAATTATCGTGGTGACTTCCGGATCGCCGTTGGAAACAACGCGCACCAATCCCAGCCCGGCAATAAAGTTGAACCAATTGCCCAGCTCGGAGATCACCTGCCCAAACCACAACCGCCTAAAGGAACGATTGCTGCGCAGGAGTTGGAGGTAGGTTAGTGATTCCATCTTCTTCTAAGGGGAAGTACTGAGTGCTGAGTACTGAGTCACTCATCACTCAGTACTCATCACTCATCACTGCTTAATAAAAAGAGCCGCCAGTACAAACCAGCGGCTCATCACTCTAAACTCACCAGGGGAAATCAGCCGCCAACAAACCTCGGTGGTCTCTTCTCAATGAAAGCCGCGACGCCTTCTCTGAAATCCTTCGTTTTACCTGCGTCTATCTGTGTCGTCCTTTCCAAGTCCAGTTGCTCACCATAATTATTCGTGGCGCTCGCTTCCAACAACTCCTTAATCTTACCCAGTGCCACCGTCGGAGACTGGGCCAAACGCTCCGCCATCGCCATAGCCTGGGCCATCAACTGTTCATCCGGAAACACTGCGTTGATCATCCCCAGTTCCAACGCCCGGCTGGCGGTTACCACGTCTCCTGTCATCATCATTTCGGTGGCAAGTTTCCACCCGACCAGCCGTGGCAGAATAAACGTGCCACCACAATCCGGCACCAGGCCTATCTTTATGAATGCCTGATTAAACTTCGCGCCATGACCGGCGATAACCAGATCGCATGCCAGCGCGAGGTTACATCCGCCTCCTGAGGCCGCGCCGTTCACAGCGGCAATGAATGGCAGTGGCGTCTGGCGAATTAGCAGTATGCATGCGTTAAGCATGCGCAGCGGTTCATCGAAGAAAGCTGTCACGTTCCCTTCCTCTTCCGCCATTCGCCGCATCTCGCGCAGATCGCCTCCGGCGCAAAATGCCCTTCCCGCCCCAGTAAGGACCACGGCTCTCGCACCACTTTCTCGAAGTTCACTCACAGCCGCTTGAAACTCCTGGCCCACCTGCGTGTTCAAAGCGTTCAACGACTCCGGACGATTAAGAGTTATCACCGCCACCGCGTCGCGCATCTCAAGTTGAATTGTTTCGTAATTCATAAACGTAAGCAGGCACACTCGTTTTCGAACAAGGCGCGGCCCAAAGCACTACTCTTCTAAAAGCTTTTGATCCAGGCTGATGCTGGACAGCAACTCAGGTTCTGGGCTGAGCTGAACGACTCGCAGCGAAACACTCACCGCATAATACGGGACGTCCCGATGAAGGCTTGAACGGCACACTGTCAGTTTTGCCACACTGATCGCAGGTGATGTCAAATCTTTGCCGTTCGCCACCTCCCTGTCGCGATCCACCAAAGTTGGATCGGCGCGCATCTCGGCAAGCCTTGCAGCGTTTCGGGTGGGTCAGATTTCGTTCCTGGTAATACTCCTGCTCGCGTTCTGTGAAGGGAAAAGCGTTTCCACATTCTGCACAGGTGATCTCGATGTCTGGCATGGCGCTAAGTCTCCCTGAGGTGGTTGAGGACCACCCTCTTTTACTCTTCGGATCGAGCGGAAATTCGAGTTTCCGTCTCTATTGGCTCTTTATCGGAAGGGGTTAGAAAGAGCGCTAACGCTCCCTCGCCTACGGTGCTCGCGTCCGAACGGTTTAATTGGGCTGGAGTTTACTCCACTGCGAGCATTGGGTTCAAACAAATTACTCAAGAC
>JBGTCM010000213.1:0-4937 GCA_041748795.1 Pyrinomonadaceae bacterium | reverse complement strand
TAACTCACGGAACTACCTATGTTGAATTCGGCCAACAAGCCTATGAGCAAAAGTACGCAGAACGTCGTCTCAAGCATCTGATGGTGCAGGCGAAATCTCTTGGTTTCCAACTTGTTCCCTCGCAGATGTAACGGAGTTTCTCAGAAGCGCGGTAGCGCGGCATCCCTCAGGCTACCTAATGCTAAATAATTAAGCTTAGTAATGCTCGCTGGCCTCCCGCATCCCGCGCTACCGCGCTGGGTTCTGTATCTGACCAGTGAAACACTGTGCTTCCTTTCGCACCAAATAGTGCCGGGCGTGCACCTTCTCAGGCGAAAACGCATTACTACTATTACTAGCCGTAAGTTTCAACCGTCGTTTTCCGGCCAATGGGCGAGGTCCTCATTCCCAGGGACTCCAAATTCCTCATCAGGCATAACCTTTGCTCAGCGGCTCAGCAGGAAAATCTTTCCCGTTTGAAAAAGATGACAGACCGCAATGTCTGTCGTACTTGCGCTTCTGGTTCGCCCGCCTCAGAAACGCGCGTATGACGGACAACGTCTTGTAAAGGGATTCCAAGAATTGAATAAGGAGCGTTGTTATGCGTTCTACCCGACCTTTTTTTGCCGCCTTTCTCCTTTTACTCCTGACACTTTTAAGTTCCTCAATGATCGCGTTCGCCGCCGACGATGAAACCGACGAGCCTGAGGAGTATGACGTTAAGGCCCGTGTTGTGCGCATCAGTCTGCTTACGGGAGAAGCCAATCTCAGGCGAAACGGTGAGACTGAAACCGAGCGCGTGCGACTGAATTACCCGCTCGTCGAGGGCGACATAATTTCCACGGCGGCCAACTCGCGTGTGGAAATTCAGTTTGACGCGCGCAACTTCGTTCGACTCGGTCCCGAGACGATTCTGAAAATTGTTACGTTGCGTGATGAGGGGGTAGCGCTCAGCGTGGTCCAGGGAACCGCTTCGGTGCGGTTGGCAAAGTTTGACGTAAGCAAAGAGTCCCTTGAAGTAGACGCACCGAAGACGACTTTGACTGCCGAAAAAACCGGGCTCTACCGGATAGACGTGGGCAAGGACGGCCAGGTGCGCCTGACAGCCCGTGATGGTGGACGCGCGCGAATCTATTCACAGACTTCCGGTTTTGCATTGCGTGATGGCCGTACAGCCGAACTTATTACCGATGGAGCAGATGCAGGTGAGTGGGAAGTGCTGGTAGCAAACCGGCAGGATACGCTCGACGATTGGATCCTGGAGCGCGAGGGTTTCCTTGTGCAGCGCGTACGTTACGATACGGAATATTACGACAACGACGTTTGGGGCGCGGAAGATCTTGAGAACTACGGCGCATGGATCATGACTGATGAATACGGCTGGATCTGGCGTCCTGACCCTACATTAATCGCTGGTTACGACGATTGGGCTCCCTATCGATACGGTCAATGGACCTGGCGTCCTCCGTACGGATGGACCTGGGTAGGTTATGAACCATGGGGATGGGCGCCATATCACTACGGTCGCTGGGTCTATTACAACAACTACTGGGCCTGGACGCCGCGAAGTCAATACTATCGCAAGCGTAGTTGGTGGCGTCCTGCTTTAGTCGCTTTTGTAATCGACATCTCTCTTGGCGATCAGGTCTGTTGGTATCCTCTTCCCTATCACCATCGCGACCCAAGATCGCGCAACTATCGCCACCGAGATCACCGAGACCGCCGCGACCACGATCGCCATTGGCGCGATCGCTGGCGTGGAGTGACCACCGTGCACCGAAGGGATTTTGGGCGGGACAACCCACGACCACGTGTCGCCGATGAACGTTGGAGACGAAGGGTTGTGGAGAATCGGCCCGTTGGAGACGTTCCCATCAGGCCGCGTCGAGACAACCGCCCGGGTGGGAATGAGCGACCGGGCACAGTGGCCCGCGCAGACAGACAGCGCAACACTAACTGGCCCGATAGAAGGACAGGTGCGGCTGATCGTAGTCCCGGCGTCCCACTCGATCGAGACTTGCGGCGGTCGCGCGTCTGGAATGGACGCGAACAGCGTCGCGACATCCCGGTAACCACGGGTGCCGCTGGCCCAGTTGAAACTCGTCCTACCGGTGTGGTGGCGAGGCCGTCACGCCCAAGTCGTACTATCGAGCCAACCAGCGACGTCGGCCGAGATATCGATCGCGACACAGAGCGGACTCCGCAAAATGAGGGCCGCCCTCGTCCGCTTCGAACGGTTCCACGCGACAACGTTCCGACCTCGATGCCTGCGCCGCAGATCGAGCCTGGACCACATCGGGAGCGGCCGTTAAAGGTCCCTGCTAATGCAGAACGACCTACCACGAGTCCGGTAGTTCCTTCTGATCGGCCAACTCGCTCCGAACGGCCCGAGCGAACTGTGCCGGACGCTACCAGGGAACGGCCGGATAGGCCTGCGCCGAGCGATAACAGGGAACGTCCCGAGCGTCGGGAGCGGAACGAAGATGCATCACCGCGCCCGGAACGTTTGACACCGCGAAGCGAGGAGCCTGCGCGTTCGGATCCCCCGCCGCGTAACGATCCGCCGCCGCGTAACGATCCGCCGCCGCGTAACGATCCGCCGCCGCGTAACGATCCACCGCCGCGTAACGATCCGCCGCCGCGTAACGATCCACCGCCGCGTAACGATCCACCGCCGCGTAACGATCCACCGCCGCGTAACGATCCACCGCCGCGTAACGATCCACCGCCGCCATCCGAACCTGTCGAGCGGCAGGTCCAGAAGAGCCCCGATCCGAAGTAACCAAACTCCGCGAGGGCGTCTCCTTGGAGTGCGCCGGCCAGGCGGCGCTTTGGCCCGCGGCGGCCTGGCGCCGCTTTGATTCGAAACATTTAACGCCGAAAGGCCGAGATCACCGGCATTGGACCAAAGCGGCGCCTGGCCGCCCGCACTCCAACGAGACGCCCTCTGCATACTTCTTATTCGATACGAAGGAGAAACAATGAACACCCGAAGACTGATACTGTTAGCTTTCAGCTTGTTACTTTTCGTCAGCGTAGCCACCGCGCAAGATCGTGTTCGCATGATCAACGCTTCGCTTTCCACCGATAAAACCATCGTAAGAAAGGTAACTGATCCAACCTACATCCCGTCGGGCTCGCGGGTTTACGTCGCCCATATCAACGGGATGCCCGGCTTTGAAAACAACCTGGTGGCTGCTTTTCAGAAGAAGCGTGTGGACTTGTTGGTGGTGGCGGACAGGTCACAGGCCGACTTTGAAATCAACGGTTACGCTGAATCTCAAAAAGCGGGTTGGGCCAAGATCATCTTCGGCAGCGGCCTTCCCGAATCGGAAGCCAGTTTCCAACTGGTGAATTTAAAAAGTGGGATAGTTGCCTACGCTGTAGCCTCTTACAAGGTCAACTCTCTGAATGGCAACAAGAGCACTGCAGAACACCTTGCCAAGAACCTGCGCCAGAAGATGGAACGCGACGAGAAGCGAATTAGATAACAGGCGTGTTAAGCAAAGCTTTTACAGAACCGAGCGCGGTAGCGCCGGATGCTGGAGGTAACTTCGTTCGATGATAACGTCCTGCGCGGACGACTCATCGAGAGATCGCAACGCAAGATGCCTCTAGCATCCGGCGCTACCGCGCTCGGTTCTGTAAGTGGCCAGCTTCGCTTGGTCATCACGAATTCTCGGGCTTGATAGTCATCAAGGGCAATGAACGCGGGTGGCCATCGACTTCCGAAACTGTTTCGCCGATTCGATACGCACCCATCTTGCTGTAAAAACCTTCGGCATTCGGATCGGATACAATTTCGACCTCTGAAATGTTTCGTCCCGCCGCGTGCTGCATTGCGTGAATAAACAATTCTTTTCCGACGCCCGTACCCATGTGTTCAGGGGAAACCCACATGTGGTCCAACTCGACCTTGTCCTGGCGATCCACCAGGGAGTAGAAGCCCACGATCTGGCCATTACTTTCAGCAACGAAGACATGATTGTTGGCAAGATAGTCAGGTGAGATTGTGAGGTCGCCTTGCCAGTGATTTATCCAACGTTCCGGATAGCCCCAATGTCGTTTCGCATCGTGTGCGATCTTCGTAAGGGTTTGCGCTTCGTCTGCCGCGGCCGCTCGCAGCCTGAGATTGGGTAATGACATATCGATCGTAAAGCAAACTGTTAGTTTGCGTCGCCTCAGCCAACCTGGACACTCCTGGTTAAACCTCAAGCAAACCAACAGTTTGCTTTACCTGCGGCGCTCTATTGATTTTGCCAGACCGAGCCATCCAGATATTCAACCCGGACGATCACGACTTCCTCACCAAGATTTGCCCGCTCGTTCTTGACGAGCGAGTGGATGCTCACAGTTTGAGTTGGAGGAGTCCGGAGGAAAAATCTTAGTTCTTTCGTTTTACCAGGGGCGATTTTCTCTTCGGTACGAAATTGACGCCTGCCCATCTCGCTCTGATTGGTGAGATCGAAAAAGATGTAATCCCAGTCAATCGCTTTGATCATTTTGGCCCCGTTGTTTTGCACCTGCACAATGTATGAGAACTGATACCGACCGGGCTTGTTCTTATGAATCTGGGCCGTGAGGGCAGCATCAGTGCGGGCATCCTGTTGCGCTTTGGTAAGTTCTGCCCCCAGGCCTCCTCTCTTGGCGTCCGCAATTCGCTTCTCGTTTCGTGAGCGCACTCGCATTTCGTCAAAGTTCTCAATCGGGCCGCTAAACGGATCCTGCTCCCAGTTTATTCGCTCCTTGCTCCAGCTAAACTTGACCACGACAATACCGTGAGACTCGGTCGAAGCAGGGCCAGACTGCGCACTCGCCGAGACGCCACCGCAAAGAACACAAAGCATCAAAACGAGGATTCTCATAACTTACCTCCGGGTTTCAATTACAAGTCTCGAGGGGCTGCGTCAGTACCACCTGCGTAAGCGGGGGGTATGTTGGCCGCGAATTACCCACCC
>JBGTCM010000212.1:0-4863 GCA_041748795.1 Pyrinomonadaceae bacterium | reverse complement strand
CGAGTTTCTCCAGGTGGGCCAGAACTGCGCGCTCTGCCATCAGATGCGCTTTGGGCGAGACATCTGTGTAAACGCGGGCGACGATATCTTTGGGAGTGGTTGCGCCCTCTCGAATGGCTTGCAGGATGTTTTGTTCACGTTCTAGTCGGTGCGAAATGTATTCGTCGAGTTTCGCGTAAGGGTTTCCGATCGCCGGACCGTGGCCGCCGAAGATCACAGATAAATTCGGCAGCGCTCGCATGCGTTCCAACGACTCGAGATAGTCGCGCATGTTTCCTTCCGGCGGATCGATGAGTACTGAGCCAAGTCCGACTATGTTGTCGCCCGAAATGAGCGTACCCGTTCGTTCTTCGTGGAAACAGAGATGGCCGCGGGCATGCCCCGGCGTATGCAGCGCCCGCAGTTTAATATTCGGCGCACCGCTGAGCTCGATCATCTCGTCGTCTTCAATGAAACGATCGACGCCAATGCTGTTTCCCAAGCCCTCCGCAGTAGAACGATGCGCCGCAACTTTAGTCTTTCCGCCCAGGTGACTTTTAAGAACGTTGACTCCTCCAACGTGGTCCGGATGCACGTGAGTCAAAACAATCTCGCGCACCGTCCTGCCTTCTGCAATTAACTCGTCGACAGCGGAAGCCAGAGCGTGCTGTTCATCTTCATACGGTGAACCGGGATCGATGATCAGTAACTCATCTGAGCTGTAAATGAGATAACAGTTCGTATGTGTGGCGGGAGGCTTTGTCGGTGTACGAACCGGGAAGCAGATGTAGTTAGGTCGAAACTCGATGCGCCGCACAGGTTCGCGATGCGCATTCGGAATTGATAGGAAACGTTGGACGAGGTCTTGATTGAGACCTTCGGATAAAGACTTTAGGGCGTGAATCACCGGGGGGACGGCAAGAATTTCCGAACGTTGCCATCCGCCGAGTGCGGCGCTCGCAGTTATCCATTCGCCGCTTTCAAGTTCGGCGTCGGCGTCAATTCGCGGCTGTTGCTTCGGAGGTGAGTTAACGAGGAAGAACCATGTATCGAAACGCCGAGCGCTGAATGGCGGCGTGACCCAGCGTCCGACGAAAGTGAAGTCGAGGGCATCAAGATGGAGATTGTAATGTTTGAGCAGTGCCGGCCAGGCCATGCGACCGGATTGCAGATCGTCAAGCAAAGAGGCGCGCTGCCCTCGGGTCAACGCATCGCCGCCTCGCGCGAGCAGCACCTGTGTTTCCTCAAACAACTCACGAGCGGCACACGTTATGGCGGTGCGTGTATCAGAGTCTTCACAGTTCTCAACCCGCGCTTCGGCGTCTGACTGATCAAACTGGCCTCCCGGAAAAGCGTGATAGCCGCCGAGAAACGCGAGCTTGTTGCTCCGCTTCACGAGAAAGACCTCCGGGTCGCGCGGGTTGGTGTTGTGGCGAAGGAGGATCACGGCGGCAGCGTCTTTAGGGATACTCACGACCAGCGAAACCTCTCGCCATCGCCCGGTCCCCATGGAACGCCGCGCATGTGATAGCCGCCTTCTTCCCAAAAGCCGGCCTGGTCGTGTTCAAGGAAACGAACGCCTTTAACCCACTTGGCGGACTTCCACGCGTAGAGCTGAGGGATGATTAAGCGGACCGGGCCACCGTGTTCGGGAAGCATCGGTTCGCCGTCGTGCGACCAGGCGAAAAGCGAATCGCCCTTGAGGAAGTATTCGAGGGGAACGTTGGTGGTCCAACCGTGATCGTAAGCTTCTGCGACTACAAACTTGGCTTCGGGTTTGACTCCGGCGAGTTTGGCAATCTCCCGGGTGGGTACGCCACCCCAAACATTGTCCAGGCGCGACCAGCGTGTGACGCAATGAAAGTCGGCAAAAACTTTCACCGCCGCCAACTGCATGAATTCGTCGAGTGACCACTTCTGCGGGTTGTCGACAAGTCCGCCGACTTCAAAAGTCCAGGTCGCGAGATCCACTTCCGGAGTGCCATGCGCGTCCAGGACGGGCCACTTTTTTGTACGGGATTGTCCAGGCGGGATGCGATTGTCTTTGCGCGTGTCGGGACTAATGATGATTTCCTGATCTGATATGTCTTCCGGCTTGCGCGGATCGCCCGGCTGGTATTTCGGATCGCTAAACAGACTTCCCAGAAAACTCATGCAACAGTATCTCTCAGTCGACGCGGTAGAGGAGGACCACGGCCGTCGAGGCTTTCTCGCCGTCTTTCTCCGCGGGTGTGAACCGAATTTTCCGCGCCGCTTCAACGACTTTCGCGTTTACGCTATCTGCTGGTCCACTCTTCACCTTGATATCGGTAACCTCGCCCGAGCCACACAATATCGCGTTCAGAGTAACCACTTCGCCGGCGAAGGTGCGACGATCGGACCTGTCATAGTCCGGAGCCGGCTTGGCAAGAATCTTAGCTTTCCGATCCATTGCCTTGCCCGAATAAACTGGTGCCGTACACTCCCGATTGCCGGAAGCTTGTGCCGGTTGCTGCGCACTTACCGGGGCGCAAAAGAGCATTGCCATTAAAAAAAGGACGTATCGAGGCAACAAACGAATACTCATTTCTCCAACACTTCGTCTTACTTTTTGGTGTTTCGCTCGGCGAGGGCCATCAACTCTTCCGGCATCCACTTGCCAACACCTTTCCTGGTTGATTCTTCGATCCCAACTGTGCGGTCGTGCCACTTATCTCTGTCGCCTTCGGGCCCACGCTGGAGCTCATAATTTTCTGTCTGCTCCAGGCTTAACAGGATTCCATCCACAACTTCCTTCCAATCCTGAAACTGAATCCCACGTCGCACAATCGGCAATCCCGCAGACCAGTCTTCTTCAGGTGCCCGCGCGTCCTGTTCGGGAATTGTTAGGTTATAAAGCGGCGGAAATGGTTTGCCGGCAAATTCCTTTACCAGCAGTTCCTTGATGTCTTTGTATGAAGCGCTCGACTGTTCGTGCCTTAGCGCCTGCGCGCGGCGGAAAATGTCGGCTACGGTTGTCAGTTCGTTGGCCATAAGACTCACGAGAATTCGCGCACTGGATTGTCGATGGTTTACACCAATACCTTACACGCGGAAAGGGATGTCGCACAACCGGCTCAGCGGGTAGGACAGACATTCCTGTCTGTCGGTCTTTGGAAGAGGCACGAATTGCCATCCCAGCCTCCAACCCAAGACCGACAGACAGGAATGTCTGTCCTACTCGTGCTCGGATTGAAATGTTCGCGGAATGAAGTAAACTGCCTGTCTATGCCGGAGTCGCTGATCTCACCTGATCCAATTCAAGAACAAGATGAAACCGATCCAGGTTGCCACATTTGTCGCCAGGCCGACGGTCAACATTTTCCGCTGTCTGTTCTTCCCGATGAGCTGGCCAATTTTCTCAAGGCAAACGGGGTGTTGACTGAGGAGTTGGCAAAGGTTTGCGCCTCTTGCGTCGAGCTTTTCAGCCGCGCCAAAGCGCAAGTCGATTCTCACCAGTTGGTTTTTGACCAAACCGATCACGTTCTGCCGACGCCTTTGCGGATGAACGCCGACGAGCGTTTCACCGGACGCGGTGTGACCATGGCGTTCCTCGACTCAGGGTTTTATGCCCACGACGATCTTACCAATCCAGTGAATCGTATCGTTGCTTATCACAGCATCTTTGACTCGGAAGACGATCACACGTCGCTTAAAACAACCGACGTCGCCAGCTGGCATGGAATGATGACCTCAGTCGTCGCCGCGGGAAACGGACATTTATCGGATGGTTTCTATCGTGGCATTGCGCCGGACGCGAAAGTCGTGCTCGTGAAGATTGGCCGCACCGGACACATTCCTGACGAGAACATCCAAAAAGGTCTGGAATGGGTGATCGACAACCGGGCAAAATACGACATACGCATCGTCAACATTTCCGCAGGCGGAGATTTTGAGCAGTCGTATTTGAACAGCGACTTGTGCCAAACCGTCGAGCGCGCAGTGAAGGAAGGATTGGTGGTCGTTTGCGCGGTCGGCAATGCCGGAATGGCTCCTGGGCATCCTGTGCTTCCGCCCGCCTGCTCACCGTCCGCGATTTCCGTTGGTGGACTCGACGATCAGAATTCGCTGGATCGGGCCAAGCGAGGTATGTACCGCTCGTCGTATGGACCAACGATCGACGGTCTGCAGAAACCCGAGATCATCGCCCCCGGCATCTGGGTCGCCGCTCCCATTCTTCCCTTTACTCCTACCGCGGACCAGGCGGAACTTTACGCCAGTTTGGATTTAGCAGTGGATCATGAGTTGAGGTCCATCATCGAATCGAATGAAGGAGTCGACAAAGATTTTGATGAAGCACGCGACCTGCCAATCCCTTTGCTCAGGCAGTTGATTACCATCAAGCTGCGTGAAGGCAACGTCATCAACCAGCATTACAAATACGTTGACGGAACGTCTTTCGCGGCCCCTATCGTTGCGTCCATTGTCGCCGCGATGCTTGAGGCCAACCCTAAGTTGACCCCGCAGCAGGTCAAAAGAGTCTTAATAGGAACGGCTGAACGAGTGGGCGGAGTCGAGTCTGATAGACAAGGCTGGGGCGTGGTCGTTCCGCGACTTGCGGTGGAAGTCGCATGCAACGCATGACCGGTAAGGAGCCACAATCTATGCCACGCGGTAGACACTCGCGCGAGTCGTATGCAACAATTCGTTCAAACCAAAAGACAATCTAAGAAGTTTCGAGAGGAGTATTAAAGCAAAAATGTCTGAGAATGAAAGCGCGCAAACCGAAGGCGCGGCTAACGCAGGTGAGAATCCGGCCGCGGAGACGGCAGCCGAGGATATCTCTTATCACGCAGTAGAGAAGGACGGAGTGGTCACCGCAATTTGGGAGATGCAGGGCCGCAAGCACATGAGGACCATCGATCC
>JBGTCM010000211.1:0-5641 GCA_041748795.1 Pyrinomonadaceae bacterium | reverse complement strand
TGTCAGAAATGCATTAGTAAGGGACCCGACGGAGCGTTCCTGGATGGTTGTCCATGGGACGCTATCGAGATGGTGCCCACCGACGATTGGGAAGCCGCGCATGGGATTACGCTGCCGGACCTTCCGCCTGCTCCACCTGCTTAAGCTTCAGGGGCAGTAGCCCGACCGTTAGGGAGGGCGTTACGCTGCGGTAGTAACGCCCTCCCTAACGGTCGGGCTACTGCCCCGGATTGTTTTCTTAATGGCGCCCGCGGTGAGAGCCGCTTGTTTGCGTATACGCTCCGCGTGCGCCGAGTCCTGGGCAAAACGTTCCACAACCGGAAGGTCTTCTGGCTTACCGATCAGCGACAATCCCCGTAACGCCTCCCAAACACTTTGTTCGTCAGAATTGATCGTCAATAACGCCGCACCCGAAGTGACCTTAGATCCGCCAGGCGCTAGTATTCTTTCGATCTTTCCCGGCAGCGGTGAACGGACCTCCACCATCGTGCTGCCCTGTATGATTCGGCCAATCAGCGTCCCGCGGGCAACTGGCGACCCCTCTTTCAAAGTGCTGGAAACCTCGCCCTCACTGTCTGACTTCAGCTCATAAGGCCGTAATATGGCTAACAGCTCTTCACGACCACTCGCGTCATTGAATCGAACCAGTGCCAGCGCGGCGTTTCGTCTCACGATAGGCTCCGGATCATGGGACAACTTCAGCAGTGCCTGGTGAAACTCCGGCGATTTGTTATCAAACCCCATGATCCAGGCGACGGTTAGGCGGAACTCAGTTTCCGGCTGGTTGCTGAACGCCACAACCTGGGGATACCACTGCTTAACACTCCCATCTCCACGTTCGATACGCTGCTGAATTTGCAACAAAGCATGTTGCACACGGCGGGGATGCTTTTCGTCGACAAGGTATTGGGTGATATCTGCGTCGGAAAGCTCTCTTCCAAACCAGGTGAAATACCATGTTAGGAAGGCGCCGCCGACAAACAGAACAGCGAGGATTAGAATAGGACCGGACGCGCGGAGGCGTCTCACTTCAGGAGTGACAACCTTAGCCTCGGGGTTATTGCCTTTGTGTTCCATTCAAGTAGTTCCAGAGTTCAATCGTCAGCTGGGTCTTCTGTAACGCAAACTGTTAGTTTGCGGACGAATCATATCAGGCTGTTTGATTAGTGCATTCAAGCAAGGTAACGGGTCGTCCGCAAACTAACAGTTTGCGTTACGTTAAGGAACCGGTGTCGGGTAGAAATGATAGAGCATTAAATAAACAGCGACACCCGTAACCGAGACATAGAGCCATATCGGAAACGTCCACCGAGCAATGCGGCGATGTCTGATGAAATCCGAACGCAACGCTCGAAATAGGGTAATTAGTACCAGCGGCACAATCACCATTGCCAGAATGACGTGCGTTATCAGGATGATGAAGTATATCGGGCGGATTATCCCCTGCCCCAGAAATCGCGTATCACCGTGGTAGTAGTGATAGGTGAGATAAGAGATTAGAAAAAGCGTTGACGTAAATACGGCGGTTAACTGACATTTCTTATGACTCTCAATACGTCCGCGTTTGATGAATAGATAGCCGGCGATCAGAAAAAGCGCACTGGTTGTATTTAGGAGGGCGTTAACATGTGGCAGGTAGGGAATGTACTCAGGCATTTAATCGCGTTACAGAACCGAGCGCGGTAGCGCCGGATACAAGAATGAACTCACCGGTGGACAAGCCATTAGTCAAATCAAGAGCTAAGCAAGCTACTGGGCAAGACGCTCTGGCATCCGGCGCTACCGCGCTCGGTTCTGTAATTCCACCTCTCTTCCCTTCTCGGTTAACGAATAGAAATCATTTCCCTCTTCGAGCAACAAGCCGTCCGCGACAAGTTGTTCGACCGCATAGAACACGGCCGTGCGTTGCTCAGGATCGTTACCGCCGGCTTCAAATAGCTCATGCAGATCAAGCTTCTCTTTGCCCCAATAGGCAAAACTTTCGAGCACTCGTTTTTGGATTTCGTCCACAGCCGGATGTTAGAAAGAAGCCATTACGGTTGCTTCTGTTTCATGTTAGCAACCATTGATCTCACGTCGGGAGGAACTGCGCGACCTTTAGCGTCCAGGAGTGGTGGAGTGCTTGACGCGGCGACTTTGGCCGCCTCAGCGCGTCGTGCCAGGCGCTTCTGAAACGGAATCGGCAGTTTGCCTTCAGAATGAAGCTGCAATAAGGGGATGGCTCCAAACATCACCGCCATCACCAGACACACCATGGTAACGAAGAGATTGTCAGTAGTAATCAACTGAGGAGAAAAGAGTGCGTTAAGCACGATCAGTGCAAGGAAGCCGAGCGCAATAATTACGCAGATCAGATTAAGAAGTTTGAGTTCACTCGTCATGCTTCGTGTTTCAGTGTTGGCCATTCCCACTGGGTACTCCTGAGAATCTTTGAGAATCCTTGATGAAGTTCAGAGTCGTCCAAGCTTCAGCTTGCGTTACAGAACCGAGCGCGGTAGCGCCGGATGCAAGAAGGCAACTTTGAATAACGTCCGGTCTGTTCGGTGCGCGACAATCTTCTGAAGTCTAAGATCCATTCCGCCATCCGGCGCTACCGCGCTCGGTTCTGTAAGCAGCCGGAAGGCTACATTTATTCGGCGTTCTCGGTGCCCCTACTGGCTTCCATTCAAAGACCGACAGGCAGGAATGCCTGTCCTACTAATGCTTCGCTTTTCCCGCCGGCTTTACGCGTTCTGACATTTCTTCGTAGCCGCACCGTTCGCACTGCCAAATGGGAAACAATCCTGTTGGATCTGCCGTGCTCTGATAAACAGCACGATCTGACGGAATAATCTTTCCCTCGCAACGCGGACAAACGCGCCCGCGCGTAGTTCGTTTTTCGACATCAATCCGGAGAAGATTTTCCTCAGCCATATCACACTTATTAAGTCCTAAGTCCTAAGTCCTGAGTCCTGAGTCACGAGTCGAAATCAGTTCGCGTCGGTTTGACGCCAGACTCGCGACTCGCGACTCCAGACTCGTTCTTGTATCGTTTGAGCGCGAAAAAGATCGAACAGAATATCGTAACCGGCGGTATCAACAGCACCAGGACTCCAATATTGAAATTTCTAATGAAGAGTGCGTTGTTGGAACCTGTTAATGCCGTCCGGCACATCGAGCACTGGGCAGCCGCGGTGCCGTCGAGCAGAAACAGCACGACGATGGCGCCAACCAAAAACAGCACTCGCTTCGAAGAAACTTCCATCAGTGTTCCTCAGTAGTCGTAACCGGCGGCGGCTCTTTAAACTGGTAGCGCATATTCGAAGACCTAAAGCTATCCGGGAAAAATACAAACAGCAAACAGATACAGACTACCAGCATTGGGACAATAGTCAGAACCAAACTCAGTCGCTCAAACTTGAGGTGCATGAAGTAGGCAACAATCAGCGCGGCCTTGATAATTGAAAGGCCCATCAGGATGGTCAGCATTAGAAACACTGACATGGGCTTGTAAGCCAGAAACACCTCGATGGCGGTCAAGACCACCAGCCATACCCAAATTGACATGAACAGCTTGTTACTTCCGGCGAAATGTTCTTCAGCATGTGCGCTCATTCCAGGGTCCTCCACGATAAGCTGTCGGTTATTTTGCCAAATGCCCGCCTATGTCAACCGAAAGGATGTAGATCAGAGGGAACACAAACATCCAGACGAGGTCTACGAAGTGCCAGTAGAGTCCGCTGATCTCAATGTCTTCATGCTTTAGCTTGTTGACCCGTGCCGCTACGACGGCCAGGTATATAGCCCCGGTCGCAACGTGAAACATGTGTAGCCCTGTAATGGCGAAAAACGTCGCCCCAAATAATGGCGATGGCGGCCGTCCATCAGTAGAGGTGAAGGCCGTCACCCAGTCTCCCGGTAGACTAAAGGGCCTCAGACCGTCATGAATAAGGTGGTTCCACTCGTAGAGGTGCAGGACAAGGAACGCGACACCGAAGAGGATGGTCGCCAGAATCCATTTACGCGCCTTCGCCTTATCCCCGCGGCTCGAGGCCGACACTCCAAACACCATCGTCAAACTCGAAGAGAGCAGACAGAAGGTCATCAACGTCGCGAAGAGAATGCTCGGATTAAATGGAAAGGGCGTGGGCCAAACGTTTGAGGCGCGCAGATAAGCATAGCCCATCAGCAGCGCAGAAAACGTCAATGAGTCGGAAACAATGAACAACCACATTCCAAGCTTGCGATGACCAACGCGATAGGGATGTACCCCACCGTCCCAATCAGCCGCCGGAAAATGTACTGCGCGTGCTTCAGTACTCACCTGTCACCTCCAGTAGCACAGACCTTCGTCTGTGTTTGCTTGTTTAATTAGATGTTAGTCAGTACCACCTGCATTAGCGGGTGGGAAGATGGCCATCGAACAACCCACCCGCTAACCCCGTGGTACTGACAAGTCCTCAGCGCACAGCCCCGAGTCTGTGCCACCTATTTCCAGTAAAACAACAGCACGAAAAGGTAAATCCACAACACGGCCATGAAATGCCAATAGAGCGCCGCCGCATCGGCAGCTGCCTGTCTCTTCGCTTCTGCCACATCACTATCGCTGTTAGCGTGAGTTCTGACCGTCAGGTAAATCAGCACTAGAAGGCCGCCCAGCAAGTGTGCTCCGTGCGTGGCAGTTAAGAGATAAAAGAAAGAGCTGTGCGGATTGCTCGAAACATAAATCCCCTGCCCTATCAATTGTCGCCACGCGAATAGTTGAGACGCGAGAAAACCGATGCCCAGTACTACGGTAATCAAGAGCCGGCGTTTGTAAGCTGCCTGTGCAGCTTCTCTGAGTTTTCGTCTGGCGGATTCCAGCGTGGCGCTGCTTACGATTATTAGAGCGGTGCTAAATAGTAATATTCTCGGCATCGCTAAGGGCACCCAGTCGCTTGCCCCACCGCCGCGCACGATATAGGCGCTGGTCAAAGCCGTAAACATCATGAGAATCGCAGCTAAAGCGACCCACATTCCGACCCGATAGCGACTCCGGTAAAACTCCGGCGTGAACGAATGGCCGTTTCGCTTACGCGAGCCATTGCCATTCGGACCGGGAGACTTTGGCCCGCCGCCAAAACCGGATCTTGATCGAGGCTTAGTGCTTGTGACCGTTGTCGCCATTTCCACCCACTCCGGCCGGATGTTCACCCGGCTCTGGTTCTGTTTGCATTAGGTAATCATTCGGTGCGCCCGGCACTGCAAACTCATATGGGCCGCGATACACCGTCGGCAACACACCGGCAAAATTATCATGCGGAGGCGGACTGGTTGTGACCCACTCGAGCGTCGTTGCCTCCCAGGGATTATCGCTGGCTTTCTTGCCCTTGAAGATGCTCCAAACGATATTGAAATAAAAGAGAAACTGGACCAACACGGTGACGATCGCCGAGATGGAAACGAACATCACCAGGGGATGCAACGAAGCAAGGAATTCGTATTCGGTGAACTGTGCGAACCTGCGCGGCATGCCGACCATTCCCATCGTGTGCATTGGAACGAAGATGCAATAAACGCCGATAAAGGTAATCCAGAAGTGGAGCTTGCCCATACCTTCATGCATGAAGCGGCCAAACATCTTGGGAAACCAGAAGTAAAGAGCAGCAAACATGCCAAAGAT
>JBGTCM010000210.1:0-12973 GCA_041748795.1 Pyrinomonadaceae bacterium | reverse complement strand
AAAGGTGGAAGAGGAACTCGCTAAGGGTCAGTATCCAAACACACTGCCTCAGATCATCGCCCGGTTACAGGGACAGGACAAAGAAGCAGCTACAAAGCTAAGTGCAAAAGTCGTCGGCAAGTTGCAGACGGAGAACATGCTTGCAAATGTCCAGGCACAAACGCTGGCTTTGAATCTGCTACGCGCCGGGCCGATATCCACTCAGACTGCTACAGCTAGTTCGAGCCAAACGGGGTCAAGCCCAGTCGGTGCAAATCAGGCGTATCAAACGCGGGTCAACAATCCTTTGCTCAACGAATCGTCTTTTCAAAACTTAATGAATACGGTAATCGATGCGGCGCTGCAGGCTAAGCCGCTGACCGCGGCCAATCAGCCTGGTCAGACTAATCAGCGGAGGCAGAACAATGCTCGCCGCCAGGGAAATTTCGGCGGGACGCAGAATGCCGATCAAGGCCAACTTACCGACGGACAGATCGAACAGCGAAATTCGCGGCGGCTGTTGGCTGGGCTGCAAATGGTGTTACCGCAAATTGATCAGTATCTGCCATCTCGCGCGACTACCGTGCGCAACAAGATGACTGAGCTGGGTATGGACGGGCAGCGGCGCGGGGCCCCTCCTCAAGTTACGAGTTTGATGCGTGATGGATCGGCTGACAGTCTGGTTACCGCCGCCGCAGCTGCTCCGCCCGCGCTTCAGTCAAGAATCTACCAGCAGGCAGTACAAAAGGCGCTTGAGGAGGGCAACGCCGACCGCGCTCGCCAGCTTGCCAACGATCACCTGGACGCTACGATCCGCGAAAGA
This sequence comes from Pyrinomonadaceae bacterium, assembly GCA_041748795.1. Lineage (GTDB taxonomy): Bacteria > Acidobacteriota > Blastocatellia > Pyrinomonadales > Pyrinomonadaceae > PSRF01. Next base: position 12,171 of record JBGTCM010000210.1, on the reverse strand, counting down.
GTGCTGCAGCAGATTGACGTACAACTGATGGCGAAAAACGCTGAAGCCACCAACTTAAATGAGTTTCGGCAGAAGCTTGCAAATCTGCGTACTGACGATGAACGAATTGATTTGTTGTTGCAGCTAGCTGCCCAGGTGCAATGGGCCGTCGGAGATCAGAAGCCGGCCATAGCGGCAAAAGGCGACCCAAAACTTGCACTGCAGTTTCTTGCCGAAGCTCAGCGCTTAACCACTCGTCGCGCGACCAACTACGAGCAATTCGAGCAGCAGTTAAGAGTCGCTCGGGCTTTGGCGGAGCTGGATCCGGCGCGTAGCTTCGACGTGCTCGATCCGGGCATAAGCCATCTCAATGAACTGTTGGCTGCCGCCGCGTTACTCAGCGGATTTGAAGTAAGCGTTTTCCGGGATGGTGAGTTGCCACTTGAAGGCGGTAGCCGGCTGGGCAACATGGTAGCGCGTTACGGACAGGTCTTGGCTACTCTGGCAAAGAAAGATTTTGCACGGGCCGAGAGTTCAGCAAATAGATTTCAGCTGGCTGAGCCGCGCCTCATGTCACAACTGGCGATCGTCAGAAATATTATCGGTGCGCCGGAAGGGGCGCCGATCAATCGGGATTTCCGTGGGGGACGTGAGTTTCGGAGGGAACGGCAGTAAGAAGCCAGATTTGCTTATTGTTGTTGCGCGCCATAGTCGGGCCGTTCTGCAACCGCAGTCGATTGAGTGTCATACTGCAGCCGTGCCGTTTGAACGTAAATGTACTGATTGTCTTATTAGGTGATCACGGTCGGTTCTTCACGCCCCGTCCGTTCACGCAATTCAAGTAATTCTCGGGCGGCTAGAGACAACGGCGCGAGCACATCGTCGAGCGTTCCATGCCCGCCATCGTTGAGATAACGCTCTACATAAAGACGCAGGGTAGCGCCTTCGGTTCCGGTACCAGAGAGACGGAATATGATTCGCGAGCCGTCTTCCAAAAGGAGGCGGATTCCCTGCCCCTCACTGACGCTCTGATCTACCGGGTCGGTGTAGCTAAAATCATCGGCAACCGCAACGTGGCTTCCCGCTACCGCAAGTCCAGTTAGTGTTGGCAGTTTGTCTCGTAAGGCGTCAATCATTTCCGTCGCTGTCTTCAACTCCAGGCCTTCGTAGTCATGCCGCTGGTAGTAACTGCGGCCGAAGCGGCGCCAGTGGTCCTGGACCACTTCAGCGACCGGCTTTCGAGCCAAGGCGAGAATCGAAAGCCAGCACATTACTGCCCATAAACCGTCCTTCTCGCGCAGGTGATCGGAGCCGGTGCCAAAACTCTCTTCGCCGCAGATGGTGCATAGCCCTGCATCCATCAAGTTGCCGAAGAACTTCCATCCAGTCGGCGTTTCGTAACATTGAATGTCGAACGCTTTCGCCACACGGTCAACAGCCGTGCTGGTGGGCATGGAACGAGCGACCCCTGCAAGTCCGCGTTTATAACCGGGGATGGCTCTTTGCGCGTGCTCAGCGATGACGGCAAGTGAGTCACCGGGCGTGACAAAGAAGTTGCGTCCCAGGATGAGATTGCGATCGCCATCGCCATCACACGCTGCTCCGAAATCGGGAGCGTCTGGGCCGTACAAATGAGTGACCAGCTCCTTCGCGTGTGCCAGGTTCGGGTCAGGATGATGACCGCCAAAGTCCTCGAGTGGCTCGCCATTAATAACAGTCCCAGCCGGCGCGCCAAGCAGTTGCTCAAAAATGTAATGGGCGTACGGGCCGGTCACGGCATTCATTGCGTCAAACTGCATTCGAAAACCGCCTTGAAAAAGCGCCCGCAGCGCGTCGAAGTCAAACAACTGTCTGAGTACCGCTGTGTAGTCGGTCAGTGGATCTATAACCACAATCTCGGTGTTTTCAAGGTGGAATGTGCTTTCATGGTTTATGTCAACGTCAGTTGTTTCGTGCGTCAAATACTCTTTAATAATCAGCGGGTGTTGATAAATGCGTTCTGTGATTGATGCAGGCGCTGGGCCGCCATTGCGGACGTTGTACTTGATTCCGAAGTCCGCATCGCGGCCCCCGGGATTGTGGCTGGCCGAAAGAACAAGGGCGCCGAGCGCGCGCTGCCGGCGAATGATCGCTGAGACTGCGGGCGTTGACAGCAGGGCCTCGCGTCCCACCAGCACACGACCGAAACCGTTTGCGGCGGCCATACGCAGAATTGTTTGTGTCGCCACTTTGTTGTGGTACCGCCCATCCCCTCCAACGACAAGCGTCTCCGATCGCAGTTCTGAACCGGCGATTTCTTTCACGGTGTTGAAAACGGACTGGACAAAGTTTTCGAGGTAGTTCGGTTGCATAAAAACCGATGTCTTCTTGCGCAGTCCGGAGGTACCTGGCCGTTGGTCATTGAAAGGAGTGGTATGAACAGTTTTCATGTTAGGCTTATCCTCTAAGACTGCGCATCCTACGAAACAGATCGGCAGAGTACAACCTCTGACTTGTTGCTTCGAGACCCGGCCTTCAAACCGTCTCCCCCTAAAGTCATCCTTAAACAATTTCGCGTTGTCGAATGCCGTGCCGCCAATTAGTCCCGGGGTGCGCAGGTGACCAACCGCTGCTATATTGAGGGCATCACAGTCCGGATTGAGTTGGAAGTTTGTCCCCTAATTGTTGGGTATTTTAGTAAATGAGAACCACCATAAGCGTTTTATTAGCTTTTCGACTGATTTTTTCATTGATGCTTGCGGGTGCAGTTTACACCGTTCCCGGATACACGATCTCTGCGCAATCCGGCGCGGACGTTGTGATGGTCCTGCCTTTTGAGAACACAGCTGAGGGGAATGAGCCGAATCGCCCGGAGTACAACTGGGTAGGTGAGAGTTTTGCTAACTCGCTTGCCGAGTTGCTCACCAAACCCGGTCTGCGGGTAGTGTCCAGCGCCGAGCGCGACCTTGCTTATCAGCGTCTTCGTCTTCCTGAAACAGTTATTCCCTCGCGAGCTACGGCGATCAAATTAGCGCGCGAGGCCAAAGCTTCCATGCTGGTAATCGGGACCTATTCAGTAAAGCTGGCGCCTCAGGACGGCACCGCGGCGGACGGTAATTCCGACAAAGCTACTCCTTCGGCCGGAGTCCTCGTCCAGGGAACGGTTCGTGTCATCAAAGTTAATGAAGGTCGCACTCTAGGGACAGTTTTTGACGGAGGATGGGCTACTCAACATTTTGACTTCGGCGGTCCACTCACAACTCTGCAAAACATTCAGGGCTATCTGGCTTATCAAATTCTTCTAAAACAATTTGGACGTGCGCTTCCTTTTTCCCAAATCATGCTTACCGATGAGGCTACGAAGATTCCTCAGTTGGCATTCGAGGCTTACGTCAAAGGCATTCAGTTAAGCGAGCGCGACGCAAAACGTGAAAACTACTTGAAGAACGCCCTCCGCTATTATGCAGACCCGAACGGTGGCGCAATCTACCCCCAGGCGGCCTTCGAGCTGGGGCGTTTTCATATGCTCGCCGGGAAATGGAAAGATGCGGCCGAGTATTTTTCCAAGCTTGAGAAGAAGGATCCGCGTTACGTGGAGGCCGCATTTTATGCCGGACTCGCATACGCTAAGCTGGGTGAGTTCGGGCGTTCATTAGCTGCCCTGGTACCGTTGGCTTCGGACGTTCCGTTGATTGGGATTTACAACAACGCGGGCGCCGTGGCGATACTGGCATCCCGCGAAGAGAAGAAAGAAGAGGAACGCACTCGCTTGTTGACTCAGGCGGCTACCTTTCTGGCTCGCGCCGCTGAGTCTGCTCCAGATGACCCAACGGTACTGTTCAACTATGCGCTTGCTCTGTTCCTATTAGGAAAACACGCTGAGGCTTCTGAACAACTCAAACCGGTCATAACAGCAGATCCTCGAGATGGCCAAGCGTATTTTCTGTATGCCAAGTCCCTGGAGAAGGTCGGTAAGTCTGAAACCGCCAATGCCGCCGACGATCAGGCGCGCCGTTATTTGCCAACTTATGCGAAATGGCAGACGGATTGGCAAAAATCACAGACTGTGAACGCAGCATCTGCGCGACTACGAGATATTCTGAATCGCGACGATGTCTCTGATCTCATGCGGAAGAGGGCGATTGCGTCTGAAGGCAACACTGCGCCCAAGAACGACCTGCTTGGCAAAGCTCGAGAATTTTACCAGGAGGGACGCGATGAAGAAGCCCTGGTCGAGCTCCATCGGGCTGTCACTGTGGAGCCTACCAGCGCCGAAGTTTATTTGCTCAGCGGGCGCATCAACCAACGCCGGGGAGATCAGGAAGCGGCCATTGCCGCTCTCAAGACGGCCATCTTCTGGGATCCGAAACTAATCGACGCGCACATTCTCCTCGGCCGAATATTCCTCGAGCGCGGCGATCGAGCCGAGGCGACCAAGTTTGCCACGAGTGCAATCACTATTGATTCCAACAACCAGGAAGCGATTGCGCTCCAACGGCAGGTGACGATGGGTAAAAACTGACGGCTTTCAGCCCGGCGCATTTTGCGGCTGAGCTGTTTTTGATAGAGGCAACTCTCTTTTGGGAATTGTCTCTTCGAATTTGCACTTTCGATTGTGAAATTGATTCTGCTTACCGCGGTTCTTGGATTGTTCGCCCTTATTGCTTTGGCGATCGTCATCGCACTCTACCGACATAAGAAAAAATCGTCTGGTGAGGTTCGGCTCATCGGCGAGCTGTGCCAGGTGAGTACGAAGCTTACTCCGGACGGAACGGTGATCGTGCAAGGCGAGTTATGGCCTGCACGTTCCGTTGATGGAACCTACATCGCGCCACCTGATCTCGCCCGCATTGTGGGGACGCAAGATCACCTCCTGCTTGTCAAAGTTCACTGCTAGTTTTGCATCCCGCCGATTGATCGTGTCAGCTAACGTCCAATCGTTCTCACATTCCACTAAAAAGTTTCTGTGGCACGCGAGGTGCTCAAGAGATAACCGGCACGCACGGAAGACCCAATGTAAAGGTTGAAAGTGCCCCCGCCGCCACCACCCCTCTGAGCGCCGCCTGCCGCTGCGCCAGCCACCCGCCGAGCGACCCTTCAGTGCTTCCATCCGAAATTGGAACCCAGTCAGCAATGACTGGGTTCTCCCGCGTTTACGGTCCAATTTTCTGCGCCAATCAACAGTTCTACTTATTTGCTGCAGTCTTTCCTGAAACATGTAGCAGTCCGTCAGTAACTCTAATAATCTCGGTTGTGGCGCGGTCGCTGCCGGCGACGAATTTTGTCACTTGGCCTGTGACGTTTTCTGTCTTTTTGACTCGTTTTTCTGACGATTTTGAATATCATTGAGTCGATAAAACCGATTGCGAGAATTTTTTTGAACTATTTTTTTTAAGCTCATACGGCAAAGGTTTAGGTCGTCGATCCACGTTTTGCTAAACTCACGCGACAATGCACGACGCGGTTACCACACCTCGTAGATTTACTTCAACCGAGCCAACAAAACTTGCCGGATTAAATTCCTGGCTACGGTCTCGTGTGCCCACGCTTGCCGAATGCGGTATCGCATTGCTAGCAGCGTCAGCCCTGATACTTTCGTTTCCAAATTTCAATCTGTGGTTTTTGGCTTGGGTGGGTTTTGTTCCAGTCCTTCTCCTGGTGGCCAGACGACCGTCGCCGTGGCAAGCCTTTTTTTTAGGCTGGATCTTCGGTGCGGTTTTCTTCTACGGGACTTGTTATTGGCTCACCTATTCAATGATTAACTTCGGCGGGTTCGCTGCCTGGCAAGCCTATCCGATGCTAATCCCTGGAGCGTTTGTTCTGGGAATCTTCCCGGCCCTGGTCGCTATGGTTCTGGCTCGTTCGATTAAGAAATGGGGAACCGCCGCGCTGTTACTTGCTCCGATCGTATGGGCCGCTTTGGAGTGGTCGCGTCTTGGGATTACAGGTCAGCTCTGGAACGCGATTGGTTACTCTCAGGCGTATCACTCACAGTTTATTCAAACGGCACAGCTAGGGGGCGTCTACGCTGTCGGATTTTTGATAGTCGCGGTAAATGCCGCGATCGCTTTTGTTCTGTTACGCCGTACCTTCCGAGCGATTGCTATTTCAGGAACAACGCTCGTCCTGGTCTTTAGCGTAAATTTCCTGCTGGCGCGCCAGTCCTTTACCCAGATCGACGCTCCACGACCGGCAGATGCAGTTGTAGTCGCTATCCAACCGAACGTGCCTATGGACCTCATCAAGTCGGCAGAGGATTTGACAAAGCTCAATGCCCGTCACTTCGAAATGAGCGAAGCAGCATTGGGTTCCCTTCCCGATGATGGGTTGCCGCGCTTGTTAATCTGGCCGGAGTCGCCGATGAATTTCACCTACGGCTCGGATGCAGCATTCCGCGAGAAGCTGAAACAATTCGCGAAGCTACATCACACTTCAATACTTCTAAACTCCCAGGAAATGGCTCCCAACGACGGTCTTTACAACTCGGCTTTGCTAGTAAATCAAGAGGGTAGCCTCGTCTCTCAATATGATAAGATTCGCCTGTTGCCATTTGGCGAATATGTTCCACTGCCGCAGTGGATACCGGGAGCGGGTTTGATAAGAGGTATTGTCGGCGATTTTACGCCAGGGACGACCTACCGCCTGATGCCCGTTGGAAATGTCCGCGCAGGAGTTTTTATCTGCATTGAGTCGGCATATCCAAATATCGCTCGGCAGTTCGCGCACGACGGTGCTGACGTACTGATCAACATATCTAACGATGGATACCTGGGACCAACTGCGGTGATGCGGCAGCACTTGGCAAATGCGGTCTTTCGCGCGGTAGAGAATAATCGGTCGGTCTTGCGGGTCACGAATACAGGGATTACGGCGTTCATACCACCTGACGGCGAGGTTAGAGATGCAACGCACCCCTTTCAGCCGGAGATTAGGGTTTGGACCATCAGCCGCTCGAGCAGTCCGCAGACGTTTTACACGGCTTATGGCGATGTTTTCGCTGCCGTATGTGCTGGACTCACGCTATTAGTTTTTCTGTTGTCATTCAAGAACTCAGCCCGGACGTAGTTATTGGAGGATCAATGATCGAGACGTTATCAATCCAGGAACTAAGAACAGCCTACGAGGACCTGCGAACGCGCGTTGAGCAACTCGGGAGGTTTCTTTGATGTTGCTTCCAGTAAGGAAGAGTTAAAACAAATCGAGAACCAAGCTGCGGCGCAAAATTTTTGGAGTGATCAGGACGCAGCCCAAAAGCTTTTGCAGAAGCGGAGCTTCCTGGAGAAAAAAGTCGAGCGGCAGGAACATTTTGAAAACGAGATTTCCGACGCAGGCGTGTTGTTTGAATTTGCGGAAGAGGACGAAGAATCTTTGAAAGAACTTCGTTTGCTAGTCGCGCGCCTCGATCATGAAATCGGTGTTGCGGAAACGGAGATGCTGCTGGGTGGCGGCAATGATCAGCTCAACGCAATTTGCACGATCCATCCCGGCGCCGGAGGAACAGAGTCGCAGGATTGGGCCGAGATGCTGCTCCGCATGTATTTGAAATGGGCCGAACAACGTGGGTTCAAGACCGAAATTATCGATTATCAACCTGGAGAAGAAGCCGGACTCAAAGGAGTAACGTTTAGGGTGGAAGGCGAATATGCCTACGGCCTCTTATCGGCGGAAGCCGGTGTGCATCGACTGGTCCGCATCTCTCCCTTCGATCAAGCCGCCAGGAGGCACACGTCCTTCGCTTCATTGTTTGTTTATCCGGAGATCGACGAAAACATCGAAGTTGAAATCAACGAAAAGGACCTACGCGTTGATACTTATCGCGCGACTGGCGCCGGCGGTCAGCACATTAACACTACCGACTCAGCAGTCCGCATTACACACATTCCTACCAACATTGTCGTGCAATGCCAGAATCAACGTTCGCAGCATCAGAATCGTGCCGTCGCTATGCAAGTGTTGCGCTCTCGCCTGTATGAACTCGAACTCGAGAAGCGGAAATCAGAAACCGCGGAGTTGGAAGCGAACAAGGCAGACATTTCATTCGGATCACAAATTAGGAGCTACGTGCTGGCGCCGTACCAGTTGGTTAAAGACACCCGCACTAAGCTTGAAAAAGGCAACGTCGACGCGGTGCTGGCCGGCGACATCGACGACTTCATAAAGGCGTTCTTACTTGCGAAGAAAGCGGCCTAGCCTGTGTTCGGGCTGTCGCTTCGGGATAACGACTTTCAATCCTGACTTCTGGAGTAGAAATGGCGACTACTGAGTTTGAGGAGAAACCCCGAATATTGACTCCACGAAACAGCCGGCGGAATGAGATTCTCGCCATTTTACTCCTCGCGGTAGGTTTGCTGCTGGCGCTGTGCCTTGTGTCGGCTGCGTTTTATCCCAACGATCCGTCCTGGAATTCCGCTGGACAAACCGAGACACGTAATTGGGCCGGCGCCATTGGCGCGAATGTCGCTGCCGCGCTTTTTCAGTTCATTGGACTCGCCGCTTACCTTCTTCCATTGCTCCTTTTGACTGCGGCCTGGCGTCTCTTCAAGACACGAAGTGTCCGAACACCCGTCTACAAGGTTCTTGGACTCGTTGTACTGACGTTGGCAGCCGCGGCCCTACTTTCAATTTCCAGCATCCGTCCTGTTTTTGATTCCAGCGTTCAGCCGGGCGGACTTGTGGGCACACTGATTTCCCGCGGCCTCGCCAGCGGGCTAAACACAGTGGGCGCAACTGTTCTGCTTGTCGCCATCGCCGCCACGGGGTTGATCCTGGCGACGAATTTTTCGTTTATCGAATTCTGCAAAATGATTGCCGCGGTTATCGGCGACCGCTTTTCGTTTGTACGGGAAATTCCCACGCGGTTCAGAGTCTGGCGTGAATCCCGCAGGGAGCTGGCGCGACTGCGCAAGGAACAACGAGAACTGCTGAAAGCCGAGCAGCTTGCCGCTCAGGCGGCGCTCCGCGATGCCACAGCCAGCGCGTCAGATCTAACTCCGCAACAACGCATCGCTGAATTGATGCAAGACGGCTCAACTACTGTCGAAGCCACGGCCATCAACCGCGGAGAGGCCCGGCTCTCAGCGGCAAGCGAAGTGAGCACGGGCACAGCTGAACCCATGCGCGCGGCCGCAGCCAGCGCGGGTTTGCACGCGGCCAACATAGTGGAAACTCGCTCGGGTCGTCGCTCAATCTTTCCGGGCGGCCGGGGTAAATCTGCGGTCGCCGATGAGGAAGAGGACGTTGAGGAAATGGTCAAGGGGGCGTCGGTGCTGCGCGTAAAGGGTGAGGCCCCCGCAACGGGCAAACTCCCTTTCGACGCCGAGCGAGCCCGTCGAGTGTCCTACTCCGATTATTCAATGCCGCCTCTCGATTTCCTCAACGAGGCGCCCCCGCCAAATGAGCAGGCAGATAACGAGCTGCTAAGTCTGGCGACGCGCCTGGCCGAGAAGTGCAAAGAATTTAATGTTACTGGCCAAATCAAGCATATCTGTCCTGGCCCAGTGGTGACGACTTACGAGTTCAAACCCGACCCGGGTGTGAAATATTCGCGCGTCGTATCGCTTGTCGACGATCTGTGCCTGGCGCTGAAGGCTGAATCGATTCGCATTGATAGAATGCCCGGCAAACCTCACGTGGGCATCGAAGTACCCAATCCTCGTCGCGAAACAATCTTCCTGCGCGAGGTGATCGAATCTCGCGCTTTCCGCGAGTCGACGTCAAAACTGACAATCGCGCTTGGTAAAACCATCGACGGGCTCAACTACGTCGCCGACCTGGCAAAGATGCCTCACCTTCTGATTGCCGGAACCACGGGCGCCGGAAAATCTGTCGGTGTGAACTCGTTGATAGTCTCGATCCTTTATCGCGCGCGGCCGGACGAAGTTAAGTTCATCCTGATTGATCCTAAGCGTTTGGAGTTAGGACTCTACGAGGCGATTCCCCATCTCATAACGCCAATTATCACTGACCCAAAGCTCGCGTCCCGCGCGCTAAAGTGGGCTGTCTCTGAGATGGAACGCCGCTATCGCGATCTCGCCGGGTGGGGCGTACGCAATATTGACGGTTATAACACCGAGATAATGCGCCGCAATCTGGTCAAGGAGTATGACGACAAGGGTGAGCCGCACAAGCCCCTGCCTTACATAGTAGTCATCATCGATGAACTGGCCGACTTGATGATGACCTCTGGCCGTGAGGTTGAGGAATCGATAACCCGCCTGGCGCAAATGGCCCGGGCAGTGGGCATACATTTGGTTCTGGCGACTCAGCGTCCGTCGGTTGATGTCATCACGGGACTGATTAAGGCCAACTTCCCTTCCCGAATTTCCTTCCGCGTTTCTTCAAAGGTAGATTCGCGGACAATCATCGATACAAACGGCGCCGAACATCTGCTCGGCCGCGGCGACATGTTGTTTCTACCGCCGGGCACCTCGCGTCTTATCCGCGTCCACGGCGCCTACGTGGACGAGTCGGAGATTGGACGCATCGTCGCTCACGCCAAAGCTCAAGGACAGCCGGAATTCGATGAAACAATTACGCAATCGGAGGAAGAAGCCCTCGGCCTGGAGACGAGCGACGGTGACCACGACGAGCTTTTCGAAGAAGCGCTGCGAATTTGCGTGGAAATGAAAAGGGCTTCGACTTCGGTCCTGCAGCGTCGCTTGCGAATCGGCTACGGTCGCGCCGCCGCGATTCTTGACTTGATGGAGCGTGAAGGATTGATTGGTCAGGCAGATGGATCAAGACCTCGACCCGTTCTTGGACGCGCTTATGAAATGATCGCCCAATGGGACGAAGTGGGCGTTGAAGAATAGTTAACCGTCACCGCTTAAGACCTCACAACACAATTCACCCGAAAAGTAACTGCCGCGAATTGTCTGCGCGATCAAAGCCGTTAGCGCTCAACGTGCCGGATGTTTCGCCGAGATGCTTTTGGAACATTTTCCACGGCAGCTGTGGAAAAGTCTGTGGACAACGGCGCATAAAACAAACGAAGTTTCTGAAAATGTTGGACTTCCAGCAAAGTGCACACGCGAGCGGCAGTCGCGTAGCTCTTCTTAAGCATTCACTTGCATACGTGAAACAGAGTCTCCCCATCGCAAGCGCTCGCACAGCAGTAATCACAGTGGTGATTGTTGCGCAAATCTCACTAAGCCCCGGCTGCGTAAGGCTGTCCAGACAAAACGTTGCGCAGGAGTCTCCGATCAGTAATCCCGGAAACGCCATCAACATTAACACCGCATCAAAAGAAGAACTGGCGACGCTACCCGGAATCGGCGAAGCAATCGCAGAGAGAATCGTCCTCCACCGTAAGCAATACGGGCCATTCAGGCGACCCGAGCATTTGATAATGGTGCGCGGAATTAGCGATCCGAAGTTTCGCGCCGTGCGCCCGAGGATTACCGTCGAATAACGGGCCAAATCGCAGAACCACCTCTAGTTCGCGTGCCGATCCGGCACCCTGGCCATCCGAGTGTTATAATCGAATCCAATTCAGAAGCTTAGGAGAACATAAATGGCGTATTCAGAACTAATGATTCGACCGATGCGCGAAGAGTTAAGTCGCATTGGCGTTGAGGAACTTCGCACACCCGAGCAGGTAGATGAGATTTTAAAGGATAGCTCCGGCACCGTGATGGTGGTCGTAAACTCAATCTGCGGCTGCGCTGCCGGCAAAGCCCGACCAGGAATAGCCCGAGCGCTTCAACACACGGTTAAGCCGGACAAGGTGGCCACGGTCTTCGCTGGGGCGGATATAGAAGCCACTGAAAAAGCTCGAACTTATTTTACCGGTTATCCTCCGTCGTCACCTTCAATCGCTTTGCTGAAGGATGGACAGCTCGTATGGATGTTGGAGCGTCGTCAAATTGAGGGTAGAGACGCCACTCAGGTCGCGGATGAGCTCACACGTGCCTTCGATCAGCACTGCGTGAAAACCGAAGCCACCGCCGGCTAAGAGTTAAAGTTCACCATAGAGAGAAGGCCGAACGCAGAAAGCAAAAAGCAGAAGGCAGAAGGCAGAAGAACAGTGCGTCGCTGCTTTCTGCCTTCTGATTTCTGCCTTCTACTTCTGCCTTCTGCTTTTCTTGCCGCTAATGCACTTCCTTTGAAAGTCGACCCGGACCTAGCAGCTTCGCAAAATCCGCGTGCGCCAACACAACCTCCGGCGACTCCTGCACCGAAGCGAAATATTTCTGCTGGAATTCAAAACCCGCT
>JBGTCM010000209.1:0-6218 GCA_041748795.1 Pyrinomonadaceae bacterium | reverse complement strand
TATCAGCGTGTAATGAAGGGTCAGTGGACGCCGGATATGTGCAAAGGATTGTAGTAACGCAAACTGTTAGTTTGCGGACTGTGCGGAAGATGCACCACAGAACCGAGTGGGACTGTTGGCTACGGTCCGCAAACTAACAGTTTGCGTTACAATTTAACTGTGATACTCAAAGCGCGCGACGTCTGATTCTCCCAGGATTACCGTGTCACCCGAGTTCAGTTTTGCTTCGTGAATACGATCTGACCGCGGATCATTTATAAAGGTACCGTTGCGCGACTCCTGATCGACAACCGTCACCACCCCCTCGCGTACTCCCACCCACAGATGGCGCTTCGAAATTCGCGGATCAGAAACGACGATTTGTGAAAGACTCGGCTCACGCCCGATGTATGAGCCTTCCGGCTCAACCGCAAACTCCTCGCCCGTCAAAACTCCGGATACAAACTTGATGGTGCCATAGGTGATTGCCACCGTTTGTTCCCGCACGATTGCCACGGTTCGCGAAGGATCAAATTCGGTGACTTCCGACTCAATCGGAGATGCTGCGGCCACGTCAGGGGCGGACGGCCATCTTGTCTCCTGTTCGGGTTCGGCGAAGTCTAAGGCAGGGGACGGCGGTGGTTCGAATGCTGGAGCGACCTGAGGTGCCGCTTCCGGCACGCCCGCTGAATAGCCGGCATCACTTAAGACGGCAGCCGACGACGCGGCCGGCACGTTCTGGACCTTGTTTCGCTTGCGCATTATGAAAAAGATCGCTAATCCGATTCCGACTATCAGTACGATAAAAAACAGGACAACCAACACTGCGATGATAATGATCCACATCGAAGAGTTATCAGGATCGACCTGGTGTAGCGCGAGCGCGACGAAGGGCTGATTCATTGTTGAGTGCTCCTTGGCGATAAAGTAGCTTTGTCTTATTGATGGTGACGGGGAATATTAGCTTAAAAACGTCGTTTACGCTGAATATTTCACTGCGTCCGGTCGTTCCCACTCACCCCGTTTCCCAAACTTCTCTTGCGAGTGGGCCATTCTCACTTAACGATGCACGTACCGTTACTGAACGACCTCATTAGGCGTTCCGTATGCTTTAGTGGCAGCCGGTGGTCGATTGGCCGGCGTTTAACTCAATAACTCTGTTGGTCCTGGATCCCCAACGCTGGCACGTTGCTTGCCCAATTGTTATGTACACAAAACCACCTGGAGGGCTCAAAAAGTGAGGAATAAGATCCTGGCAATTCTGGCTGTGGCGATGCTGGCGGTCAGCGCCGGTTGCAATCAGACAGACAATGCCAATACAACTGCTACAAATGTGAATGCGGCTCCGACGACCACGACTGTTGCCGGCGCTGACAACTCAGAGATAACCACCACGGTTAACCCGGATGGCGTGAAAACGGAGACCAGGGTATTTAAGAACAACCCACGCGTGTCAAGAGTCGTAGTCACGACCGATCGCAGCGGAAGCAGGACGACGCGCGTATATTCGGCTACTGGTACTGAGAAAGTGGTCGACAATGTCGGCGATGCACTTAATGAGACTGGCGACGCCATAGCAACCGCAGCCGGCTGGACCGTGGACAAAACGAAAGAAGGCGTTAACGAAGTAGGCGACAAACTCGAAGACGTCAAAGATCAGACCGCGAAGGGCGCGAAGACGGTAGGGAAGAAGACTGCTGAAGGCGCCAAGAAAGCCGGCAAGGCAATCAAGGATGCTGTGACGCCTTAGCCTTCCTAGAACCGGGACATATTGGTCCGTCATCGTTGGCGGCCCTCGGAAGAAAACTGTAGGGGCGTCCCTCCGTGGGGCGCCCCTCTTCCCGATCCCGCGAACGTGTCACACATCGCGCACGTCCGACGAAACATCGAGCATTCGCACGAGAGGGGTGGCCACGGAGTGCCACCCCTACTGTTATTGCCGCCTTCATTCATGGTCCTCAGTCGTCGGTGTTATACTACCGCCGTACCATTTCTTCCCGGCCAGGAGTGATGTCGATGGCAGACACAACGCGATTCACGATTATCTGCCCTTGCTGCGAAGCGACACTGACTGTTGATTCGCAAACCGGCGCGCTCATCTCCCATGAAGAAAAAAGCAAGCCCCTTGCTTCCTTTGATGAGATGGTGAAGGGTTTGGACAAGCAGAAACAGGTGCGCGAACAGATTTTTGCGCAGGAGCTCAGCTCAATGAAAGATCGCGACCGCATCCTCGAAGAGAAATTCCAGGAAGCAATGAAACGAGCTGAAAAAGATAAAGACAAACCATACCGCAACCCGCTGGATATGGATTAAGTAACGCGCTTCAGGTAACGCAAACTGTTAGTTTGCGGACGATGCGGAAGAGGCGCCACACTTCTGAAGGTGATTGTTGGCTACGATCCGCAAACTAACAGTTTGCGTTACACGCCCCCAGGTTTAAACATCTCCCAATCAATTTCGGAGTCACTTATGACGTATCAAAAGGTCCGTGCGCTATTGGTGCTCTTTGCGTTAGTGCTTGTGCCCATCTTTGCCATTAACTTGATGGCCCAGAGTTCGATGCCGCGGATCAAGTTTAGCGAAAGGACGCTGGCGAACGGGATGCGTGTCCTTAGCGCGGTCGATCAGTCCAGCCCCACGGTTGCCATACAGGTTTGGTATCACGTGGGCTCCAAGGATGATCCCGAGCAGCGCAGCGGCTTCGCGCATCTTTTTGAGCACATCATGTTTAAGGCCACCAGGAATATGAAATCGGAAATGATGGACCGGCTGACGGAGGACGTAGGTGGTTTCAATAACGCGTTTACCAATCCCGATGTGACTGTTTATTACGAAGTGGTGCCTTCAAATTACCTCGAGACTCTGCTGTGGGCCGAGGCTGAACGGCTATCGGGTCTGACTGTTGATGAACCCAATTTCAAATCCGAACGAAGCGTGGTCCAGGAGGAGTTTCGCCAGGGCGTATTGGCGCCGCCTTACGGGATGCTTGACTACCTGATCGAACAGCAGTCGTTCATCACTCACCCTTACAAGAGATCCACCATCGGCAGCATCGAAGACCTCGACGCGGCCACCCTGGAAAACGTCCGAGCGTTTCACTCCACGTTTTATCGTCCAGACAACGCCACGCTCGTCGTGATTGGTGATTTCGACCCGAAACAGTTCGACGCCTGGGTGGATAAGTATTTCGGAATCCTGAAGAAACCGGCGCTCCCTCTTCCGCGTGTGACGATCAAGGAACCGGAGCGAACCGCAGAACGCCGTATCACGCACTACGGTTCCAACGTTCCGCTTCCTGCGATTGCGTTGACATACCTGACGCCGCCTGAGAAAAACCCCGACGCGGAACCACTTCGCGTTGCCGCTACGATTCTGTCGCAAGGAGAGTCGTCGCGGCTCTACCGGGCGTTGATTTACGAACAACAAGTTGCGCAGAGTGCCGACGCAACTCCGGATCTGCGCGAAGATGCCGGGTTGTTTTATTTCAATCTGGTATTGGCCAGCGGCAAGAAACCGGAAGATGGCGAGCGTGCGCTACTCGCGGAAATCAAGAAGCTTCGAGACGCCTTAGTTTCATCTGCGGAACTGGATAAAGCCAAGAACCAACTAGTGACCAATGAACTGCGACAGCGCGAAACCAGCAACGGGAAAGCGCTGGCTCTAGGTTCAGCGGCGGTGTTGCTCGGCGATCCCAATCGCGTCAATACAGATTTGTCGAAACTTCAGGCCGTTACAGCAGCCGATGTGCAACGGGTAATGAAGAAGTACTTCACAGACGCGAACCGTTTGGTGATTTATTATTTGCCCGAATCAGCGAAGCCAGCTACGACGCGCAGTGGTGGTCACGAAGGCGAGCAAGCATTGGGAGGTCGAAAATGAAAACCTCAAAAAGAAACAACTCCTTGGAGTGCGGCGGCCAGGCGCCGCTTTGGCCCACCTTTGCTAACAAGGCGATAAATCTGCATCGCACATCTGAGCGACAATTTGACCAAAGCGCCGCCGGGCCGGCGCACTCCAAAGAGGCAAAGCTCACGATCCGATCTTTGACTTTACTGATCTGCCTCTTCACTTGTGGTTTTGTCAGTGGCCAGGCTCCTGCGCCACAAGCGACGCCTCCACCTCCGGCGACCCCACGTTCGGTTCAATTTCCTAAGCCATTAGAGAAGACGCTTGCGAATGGTTTGCGCGTCATTGTTATCGAGCGGCGCGGGACGCCCCTGGTTGCTGCCCAGTTAATCATCAGAAACGGTGGCGAGGTCGACCCGCCGGAGTTGGCTGGGCTCGCTAACATGACGGCGGACCTCCTGACGAAAGGGACGGAGAAACGGACCGCAACGCAGATTGCCGAAGCCATCGAGGCACTCGGCGCCTCGCTTGATTCGGCTGCCCGCTGGGACGCATCGAGAGTAAGTCTCAACATGATGTCTTCGAAGCTTGCTCCGGCCATGGAGATTTTTTCGGATGTTGTGCGGCACCCGACCTTCAAAGAAGATGAGATCGAACGATTGCGCCAACAAACGCTTGATGATCTAACGGTCGAGCTGGGCGATCCCGGTTCGATCGGACGTTACGTTGCTGCACGCGTTGTTTTCGGTGACGCTCCTTACGGCCAGCCTTTGATCGGTACACCGCAAACGATTGCGCGAATTGCGAAACAGGACCTGGCGAGGTTTCACCACAAATATTACCGGCCTGACAACGCAATTCTGGTCATTGGAGGTGAGATTAAGAGCGCTGACGCTTTCAAGCTTGCGCAGCAGTATTTCGGTGACTGGAAAAAACCGAGTGATCCTTTGCCCGCAGTGTCACCCCCAAAAGCACCTGCCTCGGCGGGGCCACGCGTCGTGGTCGTCGACAAGCCCGATGCAGGTCAGGCGGCCGTCGCGGTTGCTCGTGCTGGTATCGACCGTGCTGACGCGGATTATTTCCGTGGCATCGTTACCAACTCCGTACTCAGCGGATACTCAGGGCGTCTGAACCAGGAAATCAGAATTAAGCGAGGGCTGAGTTACGGCGCCGGAAGTACCCTTGATACACGCCGCAACGTCGGACCATTCGTTGCTTCCGCGCAAACGAAGAATACGTCGGCAGCGCAGGTTGCTTCGTTGTTACTCGAAGAGGTCAAACGTTTGGCGTCGGCGCCGGTGCCTGATATCGAATTGAACCCACGCAAGGCAGTGGTGATTGGAAATTTCGCGCGCAACCTTGAGACGGCTGCGGGATTGGTTTCGCAGATAGGCTCGTTGGCTTTGTACGGGATCAGTTTCGATGAAATCAATCGCTACATTACAAACGTGCAAGGTGTTACCGCCAGCGATGTGCAGCGCTTTTCCGGCTCGCGCCTGGATGCTAAAGGCATAAACATCGTAATCGTCGGCAACGCGTCAGACTTCTTACCGGAACTACGCAAGCAGTTTCCGACCATCGAAGTGATCCCGGCGGCTGAGCTGGACCTGAATACAGCTCGCCTGCGTAAGAACCCGCAGGGCTAATCATTAGTCGGGCTACTGCCCCGATGGTACTGATGAAGTTTCGCTATCCACTACAGAACCCAGCGCGGTAGCGCGGGATGTTGGAGGCGGCAAGCATTAAAGGCTTGAGTCTTTTTATATTGAGTAGCCCAAGGATCCCGCGCTACCGCGCTGGGTTCTGTAATTGATCACTGGAAACCAAACTGCATCAGTACTGCCCCTATAGCATGCTCGCTCGTCTTTGCGATGCCGCGCTATACTCCAACCCTCAATGCACCCCAACCTTCGTACATTCCTTGATCTCTTAGCGCGGGAGAATGACCTGGTAACGATCGAGGCCGAAGTCGATCCTTATCTGGAAGCCGCTGAAATTCACCGGCGTGTAATCGGGCGAGGTGGCCCGGCGCTACTCTTCAAACGAGTGAAGGGCAGCCGTTATCCGGTCGTGACGAATCTCTTCGGCACGAAACGTCGTATCGAGCTGGCGTTTGGTCCAAAGCCCGAGGCTATCGTGCGCGACGCGGTCCACGTTGCTGAGTCCTTGCTCCCACCGCGGCCGTCTGAGTTGTGGAAACATCGCGCGTTGGGAGCAGACTTGTTAAGGATCGGGACGCGAAATACCGCGGTTGCCCCTGTGCGCCAGGTTATGGACCAGCCGGCACGTCTTGATGAGTTGCCGGTGCTGACCACCTGGGATGAAGACGGTGGACCGTTTATCACGCTGCCGCTCGTTTACACTGAGCATCCAGTCACCAAAAAGCACAACCT
>JBGTCM010000208.1:0-2857 GCA_041748795.1 Pyrinomonadaceae bacterium | reverse complement strand
CGGCCAGGATCCCAAAAAGATCGCGCGGTTAATCAAGGCTGAAGTGAAGCAACGAAACCCGGACGTGAATATTCATTTTGAATCCATGGCGCCGGCCTTTCGCACGAAGGTTGAAGGGCCATTGCCGGAAGCTCTGAAACGCGCAGTGAAGTTTGCGTTCAAGCGAGATGCTGTGTTCGTTCGTGACGGTGGGACGATTGGGGCAATGACGAGTATCGAAAAAGTCCTTAAGTGTCCCATTCTTTTTCTGGGACTCTCGTTGCCCGAGCACGGCTATCACGCGCCGAATGAGAATTTCGATTGGCAACAAGCTTCAGGCGGCATGGTGGCCTTTGCGAAATACTTTGAGGAGATAGCAAAGCTGCCGAGGTAGTGAATAGGAGCACGGGGCAGTAGCCCGACCGTTAGGGAGGGCGTTACGGCGGCGAACCAAAATAGCCAAGGGCATCAGGAGGTAAGTCCTGATGCCCTTCGTTTCCAGGTCGCCTACGCCCTCCCTAACGGTCGGGCTACTGCCCCGTATCGACTACTGCCTTCCGCCTCTACGCTCCAGCGCTCTTCGTGCCCCGGCTGCCTAGCCGCTTCTCCACTGTGGACCAGTCAATGTTGGAAAAGAACGCTTCGATGTATTTCGGACGTTCGGCCGGTTTATAGTCCAGCAGATACGCGTGTTCCCAAACGTCCATCACCAATATTGGGTCGAAGCCCGCCACGTTTCCCGTTTCATGAAGGGTGATCCAGTGATTTGAAACTCGCCCGTTGGCAGGGTTCTGATAACAGATGGCCCAACCTACGCCGCGCATCTTTCCAATGCCCACGAAGTCTGCTTTCCAAATATCGTAGCTTCCAAACGTCGACTCTGCCGCCTTAGCGAACTTCGTCGTGAGTTCCGGATCACCGGTGCCGCCGCCGCTCTTCAGGTTGTCGAAGTAGTACTCGTGAAGGACCATGCCGTTGTATTCAAAACCGAGCCGGCGAGTGAGCTCAGAGTAGGCGGGCATTTCTTCCTGGTCCACCTTGCCGTCCTTGATAAACTCCGTGATCTTTTCTGTCAGCTTATTTGTTTCTTTGACATAGCCTTCATAGAGTTTGAAATGCATTTCCAGAGTTTCATCCGATATCCCCTGAAGACCGCTCAAGTTGAATTCACGTGCTTTGTAAGAAGCGTTGTTAGATATGGTATTGGGTTCAGTTGGACTCATTCTTCACCTCCACGGGTTACGACTGCTATTGAACAACAGGATGCGGCTAATCTTTGATTGCGTATTGCAAAAGACGCTGGTTGCGCATGCACACTATCACGCTCGAGTGTGCCGAATGCGTGGAGATGCTCAGGATTTATTGTGACGGCGGGCCAAAGCAGGAAGCAGGCGGCAGGAGACGAGCGCTGATTGCAGGACGTAGTCAAACAAAAGGCAGTCGACTTTCCTGCCGACTGCCTCCTGCTTCCTGCTTCCTGGTTTCATTTGCCGAATATCACCCAGTCGCCATGTGATGTTCCCATGAAAAGCAGCATGGGAAGAGACAACCAGGCATTGGTGCGTGATGCGAGAAACGCCTGGCGAGCTAACTCCGGAGGCGCGGCAGGTCCCGTCCCTGCTGTTGCAGCCAGGATGCGTTTGTTATTGGGCCAGATGATTCCCCAAACGTTGAGCATCATCAAGATGCCGTAGGCGCCGCCGATTCCAATCGAGTACGCCTTATTGCTGGCATAGCTCTCGCCGTTCACTGTCAACATTGAGTTGAAGAAACTGACTAAACCCCACGTCACGAAAGCGAACCAGATAAACATGACGACAGCAAAGATTCGTCCATCCTTTGTCAGCGCCGGGACCTTCTTTATTAGAAGAAACTGAACTGCAAACATAACGATCGGATAAGTCAGCCAGGCGCCAAGGATCACCCAAATGTTTAGAGTGCCGCCTCCAAGCGTATTCGCGTTGGTCACATCCGGCTTCAGGATGTACATCGCGAAATATGCCAGGCCGAAGAACACAGTCACAACCGCACCCCAACGGAAATACCAAAGCGCTCGTCCGAGCAGGTCGGGGTTTACTTTCTTCTTCGTGTCGGCGTCGAGACCCTTCTGGACCGGGACGTTTACCAGGTTGAAGAAATAGAGCAATCCAATCCAGGTGATGCCGGCGACGAAATGGAGCCACCGGAAAGCGATACGAAGTAAAGCTTCGGTGTTTGGCGGATGAAATAGTTCCTGAAACATAGCCAGACTGACGGGGAGATGAACAGTTGACTCAATTAACATTCCTAACCTCCGTAGAGGACAGACACGCTTGTCTGTCCAGGATTGTTTTAGGTCGCGGAGACAGACAGGAATGTCTGCCTTACATTTTGTCTGGAGTACCCGCGAAGATTACACCCACAGGCAGGGAGTACGCAATAAACTTGTGCTTGGCCAATCTTCGTTTAGAGAGGGCACTTGTGCCCTGCCTGGCGGACAAGTCCGCTTTCTAAACGTTCATTGAAAAATTTGGGATTAGTTGTTTACTCGTCAACCGGGCGCGGACCAGCATCCATGCCTCGTACGCTCGCCTGATTGATAACACGAACTTTCAGATTGTCTTTGACTCGTATCTGACAAGAAAGCCGTACGTGGTCCCCGAGATCGGCCTCCATCGCTAACCTGTTCCGCTCCAACTCGCCCATTTCGCCTGGATCTCCTTCGAGAACCTCGACGCGGCACGTCGTACAACGAGCATTGCCGCCGCAACGGTGAAGGATGTCGATCCCTCCGTCTTCAAGAACCAGAACTAGTTTCTTGCTTTCGGTGGCTTCAATGGTTTGAGTGCCAGTGGCAGTTTCAGCAACGATCGTTGGCATATGGTAGTCGACTCCGAAT
>JBGTCM010000207.1:0-1995 GCA_041748795.1 Pyrinomonadaceae bacterium | reverse complement strand
GTCCCGTACTGTGACGCGCCAAAATGGTTGAGGAATATCAACACATCAAGTTCGGCATCGACGACCGCGTAGCCCGCATAACGTTTGCGCGGCCGCCGGTAAACATCTTCAACATCGCCATGATGCGGGAGATCAATGCCGTGCTGAACCGCTGCTCTCAACAAAGGGAACTAGTGGCTATTGTTTTTGATGCAGCGCCTGATTGCCGTGCATTCAGCGCCGGCGTAGCTGTTGAAGAGCATGGTGAGGAACTAATCTTTCAAATGCTCGACACATTCCATGCAATCTTTCGCACGCTCGAACAAATTGCCCGGCCGGCAATTGCGGTTGTTGACGGCGCTGCCCTTGGCGGCGGTTGCGAGTTGGTCATGGCTTGCGATATGGCAATCGCCAGTGACCGCGCCCGCTTTGGTCAACCAGAGATCAAGCTGGGCGTGTATCCGCCTGTCGCAGCGGTTCTGCTGCCGCATGTGATTGGAGACAAACGTGCCCGTGAACTGATCCTGACGGG
Organism: Pyrinomonadaceae bacterium; assembly: GCA_041748795.1. Lineage (GTDB taxonomy): Bacteria > Acidobacteriota > Blastocatellia > Pyrinomonadales > Pyrinomonadaceae > PSRF01. The sequence continues at coordinate 1,484 of JBGTCM010000207.1, read as the reverse complement.
CGAATTAATCGACGCGGCGGAGGCAGCCCGGCTGGGGCTTGTTAATTATGTCGTGCCGGTTAACCAGCTTGAAGCGAAAACTCTGGAGATACTTTCCAGGTTTCGTAGTCTTTCCGCCACCGCATTGGAACTGACGAAAAGGGCCATAGATTTCGGACGCGGGCGGTCGTTGGATTCTTCGCTTAAGCAGGTGGAGGATATGTATCTTCACGAACTAATGAAAACTCAGGATGCAACCGAAGGCATCAATGCTTTCATCGAGAAACGTAAGCCTGTGTGGCGGGATAGATGAGGCTTTAGAGGCCGCGGCTCTGCCGCAGGACAGTGCTGAAAAGGCTCAGCCTTTCCGCGGGCGTGATTATCAATTTTCTTTTCATGAGACTGAGCCTCATGAAAATGCTGGCTGGGGGAGAAGGAAAGCCATAGGCTTTGGTGCGGCGGCCGAGACGCAAAGCAGACGACGCTACCAGCAGAGGGATAGCTGAGCAGGATGAAGAGATTATTTTCCTACCGATTGGTTGCGATGGCAGTCGTGGCGGGTGTTCTAACGGTGAGCCTCTTGAGCACCGGCAGCGGGCAGGCACAAAGACCTCGTTCGCTTAGTGAACCTCAAAAGAGTCACTCGCGGAATGTTCTAACCGCTGAAGCGCGCGAAATGGTGGACCTCGCCAGCGCCGTGGTTTGCAAGGAGCGGACGACAGATCCGAAAGGCAGCGTTCCCATTGACGACATGCAGGGACGACCCTCGCTTCCCGTGCAAAGTCCCGAGGCCGTCGCCGGAGCTAAACGCGCTCAACGTTTATTACCAGTCGCAAAGGACCTGGTGGCCGTCTCACTCAGACAACTTCTGAAGGATTACAACGTTGCCGGTTCGAGAGTCCATTCCGCGAGAGTGCAGCGGGCAATCAACCGTGTAATGGCGGTTACGCACATTCGGCCCGATGTGGACTCACGCGATAACGCTTCTGTGTTTCTGCAGAACCCCCACACAATTATATTCGGTACGATATTCCTGGCCGGCTTGCCCTCAGACGAGGGGATCGTGTCGGTGTTGGCCCACGAGCTAGTCCATATTGGCGACGGGGGAGAAGACAGCCTCGGTTGGTTGTTTCGGGCCGTTGGGAGTCGCGCCTCGTCCCTCACCGGCACAAGGATCAACGGCCAGAGAGCCGAGGAACTGACATGCGATCTGGTGGGCACACTGGCGGCTCGCGGCTACGTTTCCAGAACGCCCAGTTATGAACCATTACCCAGGAGGATTTCGCGCTCGCTGGCCCATAACTGTGTTGAGCAGGACGAGGGCGATGACGATCATCTTTCGCCGAGAACTACTATTCGAGCGCTGCTTACTTTGACTCCGGCCCTTTCTCGGGAACTCGTATACGGACGCTAAGAATGAACGGAAGAGGTCAGAGGCCGCACTCAACGGCGGAAATAACGTTTGCCATTACAGAACCGAGCGCGGTAGCGCCGGATGCTAAAAG
>JBGTCM010000206.1:0-3969 GCA_041748795.1 Pyrinomonadaceae bacterium | reverse complement strand
AGGCCTCTTCGACGAGCGGCGGAGTGCCCTGAACAAATCTCGGTGCTGTGGCCTCTTCGGTTTGCGCCGTTTTCGGAGCGGCTTTCCTCATGTAAGGCTTCTCGCAGAATCTAAAAAACAGCCAGGCAAAAGCTACCGTCGCAGGTACGGTAATCAAAAGCGTGTTCAGCATCGGTGGCAGCCAATGGATTGTGAATCTCCAGGACTGAATAATCACTAATTCGTGAGTCAAATAGAGTGAATAGGAGAACACCCCGATGGTTGCCGCAACCGTTACCAAGCGCGGCCGATAAAGCTTTGTCACCCACGATCTCTCGGCCTCGACAGCTCTATTCACCAGAACAAAGAAGGCGAACCCCCACATCGGATGCATCAGCATCCATGATCCGTCGTGGACCAACGTGTCTTTCGGTGTATACGGCAGCAGCACCGAGATAGCTGACGCAACCACAATTGCCAAACCCCCAAGCCATAGGTTACGGCACCATTTCGGTAGTTTCACCAAGCCAAACATTGCTTCCACCGCAAGTGCTCCTAGAGCCCAGGTGAACCAATGCGACGCCGCTGCTTCAGGAACAGGAATGCCGACGCCGGTTATTAACCAAAACGCATGGCCAAAAAAGAACCAGCCTACGCGTGCCAACCCGCAAACAATCAGCGTTGGTCCCCATCCCCAACGCGTGCGCAGAAATAACAATAAGAAATAGGCTAGATAGAGTTGTTCCTCGACGGCCAGAGTCCAGAATACGCCGTTGATGCTGTAGCAGGTATGGGGATCGAGATTGTGAAGCATCAGCAAATGCATCACGAGGTCGTAAACAAAGAAGTGCGTGACGTCGATGCCGCTGCTCAGTGCGGCGAGAAGCAGAAACAGTGCCAGAGCAATAATGTAAGGGGGATAGAGGCGCCGAAACCGGCGTCTCCAGAAAGAGCCGAACGTTATTACCGGCGTCTCCCCGGCAGCACGTGTCCTGGCCCATTGCAAGTGAATACAAAACCCTGAAATGACAAAGAAAAGGAAGACACCGATGTAGCCTAACGAACTAAGAAACACTCCTAGCTTGACGGGCCATTGGAAGAGGTTGCCCGGCACGCCGTTTTGAGTTTGGAGTACTGCGTGATAGAGCACAACACCAAGAGCCGCAATACCGCGTAAGGCATCAATGCTCTGTAGGCGGCCTTGATTTAAGGGGGGATTGCCTAACTTCATCAAAAAGAATTTATTTCAGCGAAGTAACATTACAGAACCCTGACGCGTCGGGGTAGCGCCGGCGAGAGGCTACTTCATCAGTATCTGCATCGCCTGTCTTAAGTAATCGGTGGTTCTGCGCACCGCTGTAATGCATTACTAAGCCGACATCAGCGACGCGACGTCAATGTTGTACTTTCTTATCTTACTGTACAGGCGCGGGCGATAGATACCGAGAAGGTTTGCTGCCGCCTGCTTGTTACCGCCCGTGCGTTGAAGAGTCTTTTCGATTACCAGACGCTCAATGTCTTCGAGGGTCATATTCGGCGGCACATCCCATGCGATGCCGGCCGGCGAACCCTCGGGCAGCGACCCGTTATCAAAAGGCAGATCCACCGGTTCGACGCGATTTCCTTTCGCAAGCAAAACAGCTCGCTCAATCACGTTTTGCAGTTCACGAACGTTGCCGGGCCAGGGATGGCCAAACAGTCGCTGATATGCAGCCTGCGAAACGCCGGTGATGGCCCGCTCATATTTCTGGGCATACATGTGCAGGAAGTGTTCAGTCAGCAATTGAATGTCTTCACTACGGTCGCGTAAGGGTGGCACGTGAATGGTGATTGTGGAGATTCGATAGAACAGGTCATCGCGCAGCAGGCCGTCGCGAATTGCGTCAGCCGGCAGGCGGTTAGTTGAAGAGATGAGACGAAAATCGACTGCATACGTCTTCTCAGACCCAATCTTCCGGTAACTCCGCTCCTGCAATACACGCAAAAGCTTTGGCTGCAGCTCAACAGGCATTTCCGCAATCTCGTCGAGCATTAATGAACCGCCGGCGGCATGCTGCACGAGGCCTTCCTTGTCTGCATGTGCTCCCGTGAAGGCACCCTTCGTGTGGCCGAAAAGTTCTGACTCAATCAATTCCTTCGGCAAGGCGGCGCAGTTGACCTTGATGAAAGGTTTCTTTGAGCGTAACGACTGGTAATGGATCGCGTTTGCGATAAGTTCCTTGCCCGTTCCTGATTCCCCAACTATCAGAACGTTGGCATCAGACTTTGCCACCGATTCGATCGTTTCGTAGATCGTCTGCATCGATTTGGCGCTGCCAATAATATTGAAGTACTCCGAGCGAGTTGAGAGTTGCCGACGCAAATTGGCATTCTCGGCCACGAGCTCACGATGCTTCAGGGCGTTTTGTACACGCAGCTCGAGTTCTTCGAAATTCAACGGCTTATCTACGAAATCAAAAGCGCCGGCTTTCGTTGCTTCCACTGCTTTCGTTGTCGAACCATGCGCCGTGACAACTATAACCTCCGCATTCGGGCGCGCGTCTTTGATATGACGCATCACTTCGAGGCCGTCCATGTCAGGTAGTTGAAGATCGCAGATCGCCAGGTGATGACCCCCTTGATCGAAAAGTTCTATGGCCCGGCCTCCGGTTGCTGCAGTATCGACGGTATAACCCTCTTCGACGAGGTTCAGGCGCAACGAGTCGGCCGTCGACTCGTCATCATCAACAATTAAGATTCGTACGTCGCTTCTGTCCACTACTTCCTCCTTGGAACAATCCCTGTGGTTCTAGCATTGTTAAATTTGTTCGGGGCTGCGCGGTTACGACGATAGGGGGAGACGCACACTTAAGGTCCCGTCGTGGCGTAGCGCCGAGCCCCCGTGCGCCTCAACTGCCCTGGCGGCTAACGACATCCTGATTCCGTCGCTGCCAGCAAAGGACCGGAACGGGTCGTGACTTAAAGAATGCAGTCCCGGCCACTCAATCAAACCCTCCCGGCGTGATTCGTCTGCCTCCCGCTTCAACTGAATGTGTAAGGCGGTTTCGACGGTGTTGCCTAGCATCTTGATAGCACCGAGCGAAATCCATTTAATAGCTTCCGCCAAAACATCTGAATCAAACTCCCCGACTAGAGGAACGCCTTCGCTTTCCACGACAACGACGCTTCGCAATGCGCCGGTAGCAGGAGGCGACTCGTTCAAGCCTGTCGCAACGGCTTCCAAGATCTTCTGCAAATCGGTGCCGGGTCGTTTTCTCAGTTCGAGTGGCTGTCCAAACTGCACAATCATCGAAAGATCAGCAGCCGTTCTATCTAATCCAGCGATGAGTTTGTTGACCGTTTCCAGCTCATCTGCGGGCCTCTCGCTTCGCTCCATTCGTTTGCGGAGAAACGTGGCATAGAGTTTGAGACCGTTCAATTGATTTTTAAGATCGTGAACGATCTGCACCGAGGCTCTTCCAAGCGCTTGCAGCGACTCTTGATCCTGAGATTCCGACGTTAATGGCTTCATTTAGGTTCTGGAGTATCCGTCCTAACTTCCGCAAGCTGGATAGGGGAAGGGAAAGCAGCCAGCGCAGTGTACCGAATAAGCCCGGACATGGGGCCCTCGATATGTCGTGTTTCGGTGCGCGATCTTAGCAAAAAAGCCCTGCGTATTCTAGTGATACAGCCCTGTCGCCTAGTGGGAGGCAATAATATTTTGGATTCAGCTACAAACTCTTCGCAAGATCGGGTGTCCCCGTCCTCGCCGTCTCAACAGGAAGCAGAGACGGTTCTGCTAGTTGAGGATACGGAGGACAACCGGCAAATGATGAGAAAGCTGCTCGAACTAAGCGGCTATCAAGTTGTGGAAGCAATTAACGGTGAAGAAGCGGTCAGAGCCGCGACGGACGTGCGCCCCTCTATTATCCTCATGGATCTCAGTCTGCCCGTAATCGATGGGTTGGCAGCAACTCGACGCATCCGAAGCTTTCCCGGACTGGACGCAGT
>JBGTCM010000205.1:0-8839 GCA_041748795.1 Pyrinomonadaceae bacterium | reverse complement strand
CAGCGGCTTTGACTCTTTGATTTGCATCGCCGCCACTTGATCTCTCGTCATGTTGTTCGAGTAGCGCGCGGCCAGCGGATCTCGAATCATTGAGTAGCGCCTCGTGATCCTGCGTACGTATTCCTGCGTCTCGTTGTAAGGCGGGATGCGGTAGCCATACTTCATCACTGCTCCCTCTCCCGCGTTGTAACCTGCCAAAGCCAATTGCACGTTGCCGTCAAACTTATCCAGCAGGAAACGCATGTAACGCGAGCCACCTTCAATATTCTGCTTTGGATCCCAGATATTACTAACGCCGAAACGCGCCGCCGTGGGTGGCATCAACTGCATTAGACCGCGCGCACCTTTGTTTGACATGGCGCGAGGTTTGAACGTTGATTCCTGATGCATGATCGCATAAAGCAAAAGCGGGTCGACTGAATTGCGATGACCTGAATCGATGATGAAATTGTCGACCTTCGCGTCACCCGTAGTAAACCCAGCCAAAGAGTTTCCAATGCTCATGCTCGTATGGCGAATCAGCGGCAGGCTCGAGTGCGAATAGTTGTAATTGTTCGAAGTCAGAATTTTGCCCTTGCGCGTCTTCGCGGCCGGAACCACTGGCTGCGGCGGGGTCTTGATTTGAACAAGGTTGGCGAAGTCGAAATTGTCGACACGATAGGCCGGCCCGCTCGCTCCTTGAGCGAGAACCGAAGCAGCCGAAGCGAGTAAAAGCAGAGCGACTAGGGGGAAGTTTTTCATGCGGATTGTGATGGGCTCCCTTTGACCGAATTGTTGTAATGGCTTAGCGGGTGAGGAGTTCGTATGTGGCCTGTTCACGACCGGGAGTAATGGTAACACAGGGTTTAACAATTGCCAACACGATGTCTTTTGCGGCAAAAAGGCCAGCAATTGCGGCATCTTTCTCGCCTGACGGAACCAATAGCGTGAGTAAACTGTGGAATAATTTTCGCTCACCTTCACCAGCATCGCGGAGCGATCTCATTAACACCGTGGCTTCAGCCCGGTGATCAAGATAGGCGAGATGATCCTGAACCGTTTCCAACGGTTTCTCGGTAGTCAACAAAACCGTTAGACACGGTTTGCCGCTTAGTCCCGCTTCTAATCACCGGGCTGAAGCCGCGGTGTTAATGAGATCGCTCCGCGTAATGGGTGGTCGCGACAACCTGTGCAGCACGCTCAAAGCCACGCTGCAAAAGCCCTTGCATTTACTGGTTTAGCCCCTTTCACGCGCTGCCAGTGACTTTTGACATCCGCCTTGCAATCCTATCCGCGCTTTTCCCGGAACTTACGATCTATCAACTCTGCGCGCTTCTGCGCGCCTCACTAAAAAAGAGGACCAAATGAAAAAACTACTCTCAACATCACTGTCGCTGCTTCTTCTCTCTTCCATGGCGTTTACTGCGTCCGCAGCTCAAACGTCCACCTCCACAACCGGAAGCTCTTCTACGAAACCCGCGAAGAAACGTGGGCCAGTCTTTAGAGCAAACAAAGATCAGATCAAACAGGCACAAGCGATCGTTAAGCAACGAGGTTTCTATACGGGCGAGCAAACGGGAAAACTCGATGCGGATACACGCGCCGGGTTGAAAAAGTATCAGGCAGCGGAGAGCCTAAACGTCACCGGCACGCTTAACAAAGTCACGCTGGAAAAAATGGGAATCACGCTGACCGACAAACAGAAGACGATGTAAGGTTAAAGGGGCAGTAGCCCGACCCGCGGTGTCCGACACACTTCAGTTTGTCGCTGTTAGGCCTGAGGCTGGTTGAGATTCAGAAGCGCCCTGGGGCACGACGACAAACTGAAGTATGTCGGACACCGGAGGCCGGGCTACTGCCCCTTCAGCCGAGGAGTTTTTCAACAATCCCGTAACTGGATTCGAGGGCTTCGGTGAGTTTTTCAGGTTGGCTGCCGCCGCCTTCCGCCATATCAGGTTTGCCGCCGCCACGACCACCGACGATGGGAGCCAATTCTTTTATAACCTGACCGGCCGGGACGCGTTTCGTCAGGTCGGCAGAGGTGCGAACGATTAGTGAGACCTTGCCGTCGCTGCTGCGGCCCAGGACCACAACGCCGGACTTGATTCGCGCGAGCAGGCTGTCGGATAGCTGGCGCATACCGGCGGCGTCCAGGCCGCTTGCTTCACGTGCTACCACTCGAACGCCTGCAATCTCTCGCGACTCGTCGCCATTTGACTGCGAAGTATTAATAGCTCCGCTGGCAATCTTTAAACGCAATTCGTCTGCTTCTCGCCTGGCCTTTCGCAGCTCGTCCTGCAACTTCGCAATTACTGCCGCCATTTCGGCGCGCGAAGTCTTTAAGCCACCAGCGACCTGGTCAATCAGCAACTCATCCTCTCGCAAACGTTCGTATGAATCGGTTCCCGTAATCGCGCGAATGCGTCTGACGCCGGATGCGATTGACTCGTCGCTGGTAATCTTGAATAGACCAATGTCGCCGGTCGCGCACACGTGCGTGCCTCCGCAAAGCTCCCTGGAAAAGATGTCCTCAGCGCCTTTGATGGAAAGCACACGCACTTTCTTACCGTACTTCTCTCCGAACAAAGCCATCGCTCCTGAACGCATTGCCTCTTCAACAGCCATCTCGTCCGTTTGCACCGGCTCGTTTCGGAGAATGTGATAGTTGACCAACCGCTCGATCTCTTCGATCTGGCTGGGTGTCAGTGGTTGATAGTGCGTGAAATCAAAACGCAGGTAGTTGGGTGCGACGACGGAACCAGCCTGCTTCACGTGCGTACCCAACACCTCGCGCAACGCTGCGTGCATCAAGTGAGTAGCGGTGTGATTGCGACGGGTAGCATCGCGCTTTTCGACGTCAACTTCGGCTGTGACCTCGTCGCCGACTGTCAGCGTTCCTTTTTCGAGCTTAACCTTGTGAACTATCAAACCCTGGGCGGGCGAATAAGTATCAACGACCGCCGCTATGAAGTCAGTACCACCTGCGGTAGCGGGTGGGTTAGCCGCGCCAAACAATCTACCAACGTCGCCAACCTGTCCGCCGCTCTCTGCATAGAATGGAGTGTGATCGAGTACGACCTCGCCCTCGTCACCTTCGCCCAGTAACTCAACTTCCTTCCCGCCTTTGACCACGGATGCCACCTGAGCTGCGGCAACGCGTGTGTCTTCATATCCCTTGAAGGTGTTGGGTCCTGTCCTTTGGACCACCTCGCTGTAGACCGGTTTAGCGCGAGACTGACCGGCGGATTGTTCTCTGGTCCCGGATTGTTGCAGTTGCTTCAGAGCGGCATCGAACTCTGACAAAAACTCCTCTTCGCTAACGTTGAGCCCGCGGCCTTCCATGCCCACACGAATCAGATCTCTAGGCGTACCAAAAGTGTCATAGAGTCGGGCGAGTTCAACATATGACGGCTCCTTGCCTGGCTCGGACTTCGTAAACAGCTCCTCCAGCTTTTGTAAGCCCACCGTCATCGTCGATCTAAAACGTTGTTCTTCCAGCCGCACCATCTGATCGATGAAATCCCGATGGACCTCGAGTTCAGGATATGCCTCCTGCATCTGATCAATGACGAAGTTTGTGACCTTGTGAAAGAACAAATCCAACCCGAGCGTGTGGCGTCCCTGATAAATGGCGCGACGCATGATCTTTCGCAGCACATAGTTGCGGCCTTCATTGCCGGGCAGAATGCTGTCGGCAACTGCAAAGGCCGTAGCGCGTGCATGATCGGCAATCACGCGCATGGCAAAGCCTTCCTGTGTTTCCGGTTCGTAATGACGATCGGCCAGGGTGGCAGTGAAATCGATGATGGGACGAAGCAGGTCCGTGTCGTAGTTTGAATTCACACCCTGTAGTACGACTGCGAGACGTTCGAGTCCCATGCCTGTATCGACCGAGGGGGCAGGCAGCGGGGTCAATTTGTACTTGCCGGGCTCAACCTCGCTGCGATCAAACTGCATAAAGACGAGGTTCCATATCTCCATCGTGTCGTCGCCGGGACCGTTCACCAGGTCAGCGCGGTTCTTCGTTGGATCGTCAGGATCCTCGCCCCTGTAGTAGTGAACCTCGCTGCATGGTCCACACGGGCCGGTTTCGCCCATTTGCCAGAAATTGTCTTTGCGCCCAAAGCGCAGAATTCGTTCGCGTGGCGCCCCAACCTGGTACCAGAACTCTTCGGCCTCTTCGTCAGGTCCGACCTCATCGTCGCCTTCAAACACACTAAACCAGAGCCTTGCCGGATCCAGCTTCAACTCATTCACGAGCAGGTCCCAGGCAAACTTGATTGCGTCCTCTTTGAAATAATCGCCAAAGGAAAAATTCCCGAGCATCTCGAAAAACGTATGGTGCCGTGCCGTCTTCCCAACTTCGTCGAGGTCGTTGTGCTTACCGCCCGCGCGAATACACTTTTGCGAGGAGGATGCGCGCACGTAATCGCGCTTCTCTCGGCCCAGGAAGGCGTCCTTAAACTGATTCATCCCCGCGTTGGTAAAAAGCAACGTCGGATCGTTGGCGGGCAATAAGGGCGACGAACGCACACGTGTATGTCCGTACCGTTCGAAGTACTCAAGGAATCTTTCGCGAATTTCGTTTCCAGTCATAATTCAGTAAGCAGGAGGCAGGCGGCAGGAGGCAGGAGCACGGGGTCGCAACTGACTACGGAACCACTGACAACTGACTAACCTTGAGTTTAGCACGCGAATTGAAGTCGATGAAACGAACGATAATCTATGCCACATGAACCAATATTAAACTCGTTACTTAATTGCGTGTATTTCGCGAAGAATCTCGCGCGGCTTTGCCGCCTGATGTGCGGCGGTGGCTTCGCCCCGCCGTGAGGGCTCTCTGAAATCCTGGGGCTGTGCCCCGGAGCGCAGCCCCCAATATTGGGTGGGAGCGGTAACGGAAGGGCATAGCCACTTCCGCACATCAGGCGGCGAAGCCGCGACGCACCTTCGTGCGAAACCGGATGCAGAAATTTATTGAAAAGTAACGCCTGAGAATTACTCGTCCAGCGCAGCTTTTGACGCGGCGCGCACCTTTTCGCGCACGAGGTCAAAGGCAAAGCCCTGGCGCAGCAGATGATCAAACAGGCTCTTGGCCTCTTCGCGAGTCTTGGGCCGGCCACGGAGTCGAAGGCGTTTCTCAATCGCCCGATCGATCAATCCTTCTTCGGGCGTCTCAGCGTAGACAGCGTTGAGCGCTTCCTCTACGACTGCGCGGTCAAGCTTCTTCAAAGACAAATCTCTTTCCAGACGGCGGCGGCCAGTCGGTCGCTGACGTACCTTGGATGACGCAAACGAAACTGCGAAGCGTTCATCGTCGAGGTATCCATACTCGCGCAAACGGGCAATGACTTCTTCGACAACGGTCTTTGTGGCGTGACGTCCCTGCAACAGCCGTTCGCGCAGTTCAGCAGTTGAGCGTGGTTTGGCGGCGAGCAGTTTGGCAGCGCGCTCGAAGGTTTTCCTGCGGCGCTCTTCGGGGGTGAGATTGCTGGGGCGCGTGCCCTCTTCAGTAACTGCTCTGAGCCGTCTGCGTTGCATGAGTGCATTTAAGCATAGGGCGATGTAGTGGTTCGAGGTTTGTTTGAATAGAAATTGTAGGGGTGGCACTCCGTGGCCACCCCTCCGATGCGATCGCGACGTTTGTGGAACCGAGAGGGGCGGCCACGGAGTGCCGCCCCTACATAAGGTCCGCAAACTTACAGTTTGCGTTACGTTAGTTGGCAAATCGCTAATTGGCCTTCAAGAAACTAGAATACAACCATGGATGGCGTTCTGCTTGTTGATAAACCGCCCGGACTTACTTCACACGACGTAGTCGCGCAAGTCCGGCACATACTGCGCGTGCGTCGTGTGGGCCACACAGGAACTCTCGATCCGTTTGCCACAGGTATGCTGGTGGTGTTGTTAGGTCGGGCTACCCGCCTGGCCCAGTTTCTCAGTGGGCTGGAAAAGGAATATGAAGCAGTCATCCGTCTCGGCTACGCCACCGACACTGGCGACCTGACCGGTCAAAGACTTTCAGCTGACTCCGGGAACCCGAATGCTCCGGGGCCCTGGGACAAAGATCAGATCGAAGCGGCCCTGGAAAGTTTGCGTGGGGAAATCGATCAGGTGCCGCCGATGTATTCCGCGAAGAAACAGGGAGGGCGAAAGCTTTACGAGCTGGCACGGCAGGGGCAGGAGGTTGAACGTCAACCCGTGCGCGTTTGCATTTATGAATTTGAGGCGATCAAGTCCTCGAGTGAGTTGCTCAAGGACAACCTGGACGGCACTTTCGATTTCGAGGTGCGCGTGTCATGTTCAGCGGGCACGTACGTTAGAACTTTGGCGGAAGACTTTGGCAAACGTCTGAACACCGGCGCGCATCTTGTGGAACTGCGGCGCACCAGAGTTGGAGACCTAAAGGTGGACCAGGCCCAGACGTTGACGCAGCTGAAAGAAGCCTTCGCCGAAGAATCTCTCGGAACAATTCTGTATCGGCCTGACGATGTGCTGGCGCGTTTACCGTTTCTGGATTTGGCTGACGACGAAGTGCGCCGCGTAAGGAATGGACTGGACATTCAGGTTGAGGGCCACGAGTGGAATGATGGCGAACGAATTAGGATGCGTGATCAGAATCTAAACCTGATTGCGGTAGGCGTTTTCACTGAGGCCAAAAAATCTTTGCATCCTGCCGTAGTCATCGTTTCGGAAGGACTATGAAAAAGCGCTACTGGATCGGCGGAATATCTGCAATCGCGGCCTCGGCCGTGGCTGCAAAATTGTTTCTGCGCCCGAGCGACGTCGAATGGGATGCGGAGCGCGGCCACGTGTTTCACGCCGACTACTCACGCTTCATTGAAGTTGACGGGTTGCGGGTGCATTACCAGGAAGCAGGAAAAACTGAGGCGCCGGTCGTGATTCTTATTCACGGGTTCGCCTCGTCCAATCTCGTTTGGAGCAAGGTGCTGCTGGAGCTTGCCGAAGCCGGGTTTAGAGTGATCGCGCCGGACCTTTTGGGTTATGGCTATTCGGGTAAGCCGAAGCAGCTTGATTACACCATCACGCGCCAGTCGCAAATGGTTGTTAATCTCATGCGGCAACTTGAAATTGATAGTGCGGTAGTGATTGGCAGCTCTTATGGCGGGGCGGTGGCTGCCACCGTCGCACTCGATCATCCTGAGCTGGTAAAGAAATTAGTTTTGGTTGGCGCGGTGACCAACAACAGGCCCACGCGATACATGTTGATGCGCTTATTTGGCTCGCCGATTATTGGAGACATTCTTTCCCCGCTCCTGGTGGGTTCACGCCGGCTAGTGCGAATGAGGATGAAGCGCGTTTATGACCGGCATTCGTGGGCGATGGATGAAAAGAGAGTTGATGCGCGGCACATACCGCTACGCACTCGGGGGGCTCACCGGGCCATCATTCGCACAGTGCGACGCTGGGATGCGGAACGTGTATCTCGAGATGCGCATACGATGACGCGTCCCACCCTGATCATTTGGGGCGAAAACGATCGCGAAGTTTCCATCGAAGACGGACGGCGCATTCATGAGCAAATTCCGAATTCGCGTCTGTTTGTTTTTCGTGAGTGTGGACATCTCCCGCATGAAGAATATCCGGAGCAGTTTGTGGAGCTGGTTTCAGAGTTCTGTGCGTAGAAGGTTACAGAACCGAGCGCGGTAGCGCCGGATGCCGGCAGCTACTTTCGCCCAAAGCGCCTGCCGGTCAAAACTACTACACCACTTCATCCAAATGGCCTCCAGGATCCGGCGCTACCGCGCTCGGTTGACTTTGGACTGCGCCGGCTTGACGGCGCTTTGGCCGCGATTTCTCGCAGCATTGTGTGAAGAACGCGATTAGATCGGTGTTGAATCTGGCGTGCAACATCGCTGCATTAAGCCGCCGCCGGCCAAAGCGGCGTCAAGCCGCCGCACTCCACATATCAAGCCATGTTGAGTGCTTTGCCCACCGAGGGATCGCGACGGACGCGCCAGATTTTCGAATCGAGATAATAGTGAATGAAGGCATAGCCCCACAGGAATGAAATCCCGAGTTGAGTGGGAAGCGAGTGGGCAGCCCCGCCGGCATCGTTCCGCAAAGCTGTGTAGCCGAGAAACTGTCTGGGGACCTGGTAAATCAGGCCGAAGACAATTCCGAAAGCAATGTAGTAGAGGAGGCGCCGGCTGATGAGTTCGGCGGCGCCGTATGTCGGGCGCTGACTTGACTCCGGAGAAACGCTCTCCCTGACGGTCGAATTACTGCCCCGGTATTTCTTGTTATGAAACCAGATGAGCCGGTGATATTGCAGGTTGTGATAGATGGTGAGTATGGCAACGATCGCAATCGGCTTGTGTGGCATCGGTGTAAGCAGGACCACCCAATGCATCGGGATGGCTGCGGCCAGTAAGAGATACTTTGGAACATTGAGTGGCTCGCCGGTGATTGCGCGTTGCACCTGCCGCAGCAGCCAGGCCACTGCAAGAATGATTGTCCCTACAAGAAGAATGGTCGCCAGGGTGATCACTCCCGATTGCAGAGGCACGGGCACGCGCGCCATGGCTTCGGGATCGCGAGCAATAAACTCCACAAACGGGTAATTAAACGCGAACAGTAACAGCAGGCGGTCCAGGGCATTGTCTAACGCCGCCAGATCGTTGTTCTTCTTCTTGTAAAGCACCATGAACCCGTAATGCTGTTTAACGAGGTGGTAATAGGCCCACAGTGCGGCGAAGAAAAAGAAGATGAACGCCGCTCCCGCCAGCACCATGATTGGACCAATAGCAAAAAATAGCAGCGAGCCCCACAGCAGACGCCGGCGGTTTTGCCACTCGGTCTTATCGAAGTAAGTACGGGAAAACGTGCCGAAGACGTG
>JBGTCM010000204.1:0-2574 GCA_041748795.1 Pyrinomonadaceae bacterium | reverse complement strand
GTGCGCGGGACGATTTTCGACGTCGCGGTGGAAGACGATTCGACGCTTGTGGCAGTGGAGGAGGGCCAAGTTGCGGTGCAGCATGCGCTGCGGCCGGTGGGCGATCCGAAGCTGTTGGGAGCGGGCGAGTATGTGCGCGTTTACAGGGATCAGCCGTTGGCAGAAAAATCGGTGGATCGGGGCGCAGCGGTTCGTCAAGGACTGCGCGCGGCTGCCGAGGCGTTTTACCGGATTCTGAATCGCAATCCGCAGTTGCCGGCGGGTGGAGGTGGCGGAGCACCGCTACCCGTACCACCAGCGGGCGGCGGCGGGTTGCCTGGCGATACGGAGAATACTCCGCCACCACCTCCACCCCCGGGGAATTGACGGCTTCGCGGCTGCCGCTGCGTTCGGGTTTCTTTCCAATTCAAAACAGCTGACCGTGCGGGCTTAGATGGGGACGCGCCGCGTGAACGCCTGCCGTGGTCCGGTGAAAGCGCGCGTAGCGCGATAGCATGTCTCCCAAACCTTCAATAAACAATGGCACGTGATGAAGAAGGAGTAATTTCACATTTGAGTACCGTTGAAAAGAGTTAAAACACTCATTTGCCCCACCGATATGGTGTAATGTGGTGCAGCCAGGGCTATTCGATCAGCTACCGGATCATGAAAACAACGAAGCAAGCGGGGGGCAAGCAAATGCATCTCGAAGCACCACCGTCGGTGCGTGCATCCGTGAGCTTCCCGCCGGAGCTCTACAGGACACTAGTCTCCTGTCCCAGAACTTAGTGAACTAAGTCTTGGGGTGTTGCGTCTAAGATATTAGGAGTCTTGGATGCGCACTGGACGACCCAAACAGCCGTTGATACTGACCGAAGAAGAGCGTGAGCGACTTCAATCGTTAGCCCACCGCGCACGGAGTCAGGCGCTGCTGGCGCGGCGGGCGCGAGTGGTGCTGGCTTGTGGCGATGGGCTGGACAATCAGGCGGTGGCAAAGAAACTTCGGTGCTCGCTGGGAATGGTGGGCAAATGGCGTAGCCGATTCCTGAAGGAGCGTCTCGAGGGACTGTATGACGAGCCGAGACCAGGCGCGCCGCGCAAGATCGGTGACGACCAGATCGAGAAAGTCATCATACAGACGTTAGAAAGCACGCCGCGCGGGCAAACGCATTGGAGCACGCGAGGATTGGCGGAAGCCACCGGATTCAGCCGGATGACGATCAGCCGCATTTGGCGCGCCTTCGGATTGCAACCACACCGGACCGATACATTCAAACTGTCGCCGGACCCGTTGCTGATCGAAAAGGTCCGTGACATCGCCGGCTTGTATATGAACCCGCCCGAACACGCGCTGGTACTCTGCGTTGACGAAAAGAGCCAGATTCAGGCGCTGGACCGGACTCAGCCGTTGCTGCCTATGCAACCGGGACAACTGGAGCGCGGCACACACGACTATAAACGCAACGGGACCACGTCCTTATTTGCCGCTCTGGATTTGAAGACCAGCCGCGTCATCAGCCAGTTCCACCAGCGTCATCGTTCGGTGGAGTTTCGCAAGTTTCTGGATGTTATCGAGGCTCAGGTCCCGGCCGATCTGGACGTTCACCTCATCCTCGATAACTACGGCACTCACAAGACAGCGATGATCCGGAACTGGCTGGCTAAGCGCCCGCGGTTCCATGTACACTTCACCCCGACATACGGCTCATGGCTGAATCTGGTCGAGCGATGGTTCGCCGAACTCACCAACAAACGAATTCGGCGCGGCGCATTCCGCAGCGTCGGAGAACTGAAATCGGCGATTCGCGAGTTTATCGACGTGTACAACGAAGATCCTAAGCCTTTCGTGTGGACCCGAACGGCTGATCAGATTCTGGACAGCATTGCTCGCTACGCTCGCCGTACACTCAACTCTCACCCATAGACTTAAATCACGAACCACTGGGACGGGAGACTAGAGCAGCTGTTGAGGAATCTCAAACTGCACCGAATTCATGCGATCTTCGACGAGCAGTTGCGCGCCGCCGATAAACAACAGATCACCTACACGGAATTCATCGCGGGACTCTTGCGCGCGCAGTGGCGCGACCGCCAGGAGAACGCGCTTGAGTGGCGCATCCGCCGGGCTTGCCTGCCGGAACGCTGGGCTCTCGAAACGTTTCCTTTTGTGAAGCAACCAGGCGTGAATCGTAAGCAGATCCGCGCGTTCGCCGAACTCGACTTTGTGGCCAAGCGCGAGAACCTCGTGTTAATTGGTCCGACTGGTGTCGGAAAAACCGGATTGGCTTGCGGCATTTTGCTGAAGGCTTTGCAGAACGGCTTGCGTTGCCAGTTCATTCGCGCACAAGATCTGTTCGATGAAATGTACGCTTCTCTGGCGGATCGCTCGACGCGTCGGCTCGTGAATCGCCTGGCGCGTCTGGACGTCCTTTTGATCGATGAAATGGGATACGCGAACCTCAAGCCGGAGCAGGCTAATGTCTTCTTCAAGCTGATGGAGGAGCGCTATCATCAGCGGTCAACAATCATTACAACAAATCTTGCCTATGAAGAATGGGCTGGTTTTCTCGGCAACAAGACGATGGTCGATGCGTT
>JBGTCM010000203.1:0-3293 GCA_041748795.1 Pyrinomonadaceae bacterium | reverse complement strand
GTTCTCTTCGCTTCGCCATTGGCGAGGTCTTTTACGAACTCGGGCAGCGTGCTTTCCGCCTCCCCGATAAAAATATGATCTGCTTCCGGCAGATCCTCTATTGTCGTTGTGATGTATGGACCACCAATCACAACCCGTTTTCCCATGGCCTTCGCTTTGCGCACAACGTCGTGCAGCGACTCCTTCTGCACCAGCATCCCGGTTACGAAAACCATGTCCGCCCAACTGATGTCTGAAGATTTCAGCGGTCGCACATTAACGTCGACCAGACGCCGCTCCCAGCTTGTGGGCAATAAGGCCGAAACTGTAAGTAACCCGAGCGGCGGGAACGCGCAACGTTTGCGTTCGAACGGCAAGGCGTGACGAAAACTCCAATAGGTATCGGGAAATTCCGGATTCACAAATAACACCTTCATCGCGTTCTCCTTCGAAAGCATATTGTCGGGGAATTGTGAACCCCCATCCTAGTCCTGAATGCCAAAATGTTCGGTAATAGTTACGTAAAGATTTGAGTGAGACAAGCCTTAAAACACGCATAAATTACGACACACAAAAGTAATAACTTTTCCAACGAGTAATTCCGGCTAATCGCGCGTATATAGCGTGTAAAGCTGTTAAGATTCTCTCGTCGCTCAGGCCGCAGGTTTTTAACAAGAGGTTAAGGTTTCAGTGAAAACAGATTACAACGACACTGCCATGGATGATGTGATTCAACTCAATTCGGACGATATGGCCAAATGGAACTTCGCGCCGCCGGCTGATTGGGCTGAGATGAGCGATACGGAGCACTTCGTTCAGTTTTATGAGGCGGATGGTTTTCTGCTCAATTCTCTAAGCGGCTTTATTGGCGGGGCGATCAATTCCGGAGACGCCGCGGTGGTAGTAGCTACCAAGGCACATCGAGACGGCCTCGACGAGATTCTCAGGGTCAACGGCCTCGACGTAACGAACGCCATAGCAACCGGCAGGTATGTGGCGCTTGACGCTGCGGAAACGCTTTCGAAGTTTATGATTGACGGATGTCCGGAGGAAGGGCGTTTCAACGAAGTACTTGGTGGCGTACTGGCGAGCGTAACGGATGGCCGTTCGCGCGTCCGCGCCTTCGGAGAGATGGTGGCGCTTCTTTGGGCCGAGGGTAACTACAACGGCGCCATCCGCTTGGAGGAACTCTGGAACAATCTGCAGAAGGCCCATTCCTTTTCCCTCTTCTGTGCCTATCCGATGCACGGGTTCAGCGGAGAAAAATTCGAACAACCCCACCACGGCGTTTGCACCGTACACTCGCGAGTGCTTCCCGCGGAGAGTTATGCGGGATTGGCCAACCACGATGATCGCCTGCGCGCTATCGCGAGACTGCAACAGAAGGCCCGGTCGCTTCAGGCTGAAATCAAAGATCGAGAGCAGGTTGAAGAAAAACTTCGACTGGCGCTCGTGGGCGAGCAGATGGCCCGGGCGGAAGCAGAGACAGCCAACCGTATGAAAGATCAGTTTCTTGCGACGGTGTCACATGAGCTTCGAACTCCGCTTAACGCTATTCTCGGTTGGTCGCATCTGCTGAAGAGCGGCAACCTCGACAAGACCACGGCGGCACGCGCTCTGGAAACGATCGACCGCAATGCGAAATCCCAGGCCCAACTGATTGAAGACATCCTCGACGTTTCGCGGATGATCACCGGCAAACTTCGACTCAGTAACGACCCTGTCGACATTGCCTCAGTCATTAATGCGGCGATCGATTCCGTGCAGCTGGCTATAGATTCCAAGGACCTTCATTTGGCGGTGACGCTTGACCCTTCAGCCCGTCACACCGTAGGCGACCCGAATCGTTTGCAACAAGTTGTTTGGAATTTGCTGTCGAATGCGATCAAGTTCACGCCCTCAGGCGGCCATATTGAAGTAAAAGTCAGCCGGGCTGGAGGCAATCTGCAAATTCGAGTGAGTGACAGTGGCCTGGGCATTAGTCCCGACTTTCTTCCGTATATCTTCGAACGATTCCGACAGGCTGATGGGACTACGACGCGCCAGCACGGCGGCCTTGGTTTAGGGCTGGCAATTGTGCGCCACTTGATAGAACTGCACGGTGGGACCATCGAAGCAGCCAGCGCGGGAGAGGGGCTCGGCGCCACCTTTACGGTAAGGCTGCCGCTTGCGCCTTCCCCGCCACGCGCCAGGACACGTAAAGCTGCCGTCCAGATGCCGACCACAGAGGAAACCGCGGTCCACTTCGCTTCGCTTCCGTCGGTTGAAGACATAAAGGTCCTGCTGGTAGACGACGATGAGGACACGCTGCAGATCCTTGGCCTCATGCTGACTGAATCAAAGGCAACTGTGCAGACGGCAACGTCTGTCGCTGCGGCGATGGAAGTGCTCGAGTGGTATCGGCCTGACGTTGTCGTGTCGGATTTGGCGATGCCAGGTGAGGATGGTTATGCGCTAATCAAGAAGTTGAGAGCGCTCGAAAGTGCCGAGGATATTCCCGCAGTGGCTTTGACGTCGTATGTGCGGGTCGAGGATCGCACACGCGCCCTATCAGCGGGCTTCAATATGTTTGTGCCCAAGCCGGTGCAGCCCGAGGAGCTAATCACTGCGATTGCAAACCTGGCTGAGGAAACCGTTAACTAAAACTTGTTCTTTGAACTTGGTGCTTAGTACTTAGAAGTTCGTACCTGGTTTCGTGGTGCTTATTGCATTCAAAAAGCGCAACATCAGAAAAGGCAAAGAACCAAGTACAAAGTACAAAGCACAAAGCTCAAATTTATAACAAAACGCCCCCGGCAACATCGTTGCCGGGGGCATTTCATTTGTACGGGATCTTAAACGAATTAACGTAAGCCGCCGCTTCGGTTTTCACGAGGCTTGGCTTCGTTAACCTTCAGCGTACGTCCGCCGAGGTCCTGACCGTTAAACTGTGCGATGGCCGCAGCGCCTTCTTCCTTCGTCGACATTTCGACAAAGCCAAAGCCGCGTGACTGACCTGTCTCGCGATCTTCGATTAACGAAACCTTTTCAACAGTGCCGGCTTTCGCGAACAGTGTTTGCAGGTCGTTGGTCGAAGTTTCAAACGAGAGATTACCGACATATAGATTCATAGACATTTGTGTTTTACCTTTTTCCCTTTTGGGATCAACAGAAGCCGAAGCTTCCCAATTTGCCAAGGTTGAACAGACCAGAAGATAGAAGCCTTGGCATTCTTAACTGGGTTAGCTGTGAAACAGTTGATCTGGGGATTGCCAGAAGAGCTGAGAAGGGAGCGAGCTGGACTCTATTCTGATGCACACCCTACGCGAGCAGGG
>JBGTCM010000202.1:0-7817 GCA_041748795.1 Pyrinomonadaceae bacterium | reverse complement strand
GCGGTAGGCTTCCATTAGTGTATTTAGAAAAGTACGGGTGAAGGCGATGAAGTCATCGCCCCGCACTGTGCGGCGGCGTAACCGCTTTTGTTACGAAGGAGTCACGAGGTGAACACAAAGAACGAATGCACCGAATGCGGTGACCCAAAGATGAAATCCTGGTCGGAACTCACTGACGAGGAGCGTGAAGTGGTGAGGCGCTTGCCGGGTGCAGCTGATTACAAAGCCGACGAACGGGAGTCAACGCATCAGTGGTGCACTCGGTGCTGGAATGAAGAGACCTCGAAGCCCCGGCACGCATGAAAGGAGGCTGCGCAGCTGACCGATGTTACACGCGGAAGTGCGGGGCATCGGGCGGGAAGTTCAGAGTTCAACCTTCAGGTTGCTCGTTGGGTTACCGAAGACACAAGCTAAAAAAGCTTGAACTCTGAACTACAAGCCTGAGTTTCGAGAGCCACTGAGCAATGCGATAACCTTAGAACGTAGTAATGGCAAACCTAACTGGTGATTCGCTCGTAAGCTTCACGGATCGCTAGCATCCGCTCGGCAAGTTGTTCACTCATTTCTTTGGCAGACGCTAAGTCGAGTCTGTTGGCGATCTCCGATAACACCGGATGACTGGCGGAGGGAAGTGCTGCGACTTTGCCGGCAATTAGCCGATGCTGGTGATCGACCGAGCGCAACAGCGCATAACCACTGTTGAGGGCTTCATAATCCTGCGGACTCAAAGAACCATTCGCTTCCAGACGTTCCAACGTGGCCGCGGTGGAGCGATCCTCACCTTCGTCTGAAACATCATCACGCAACTGGAGAAAGCGCGCGGCAAAGTAAACGTCGAGCATGCCGCCGGCTGAGTACTTGATATCGATATGACCGCGACGACCGCGCTTACTTTGAGTTCCCTTCTCTTTCTCAAGCAGCTCACGCACTCGCCGAGTTTCCTCCCGCAATTCATTTACAGCAGTCTCGCGGGCCTTCTCGTGGATTGCATGCCTGGCATGCGTTTCGATCATCTTCCCCAGTTCAAGATCGCCGGCCACTGCTTTCAGCTTGACGTAAGCAAGCCATTCCCAGATAGCGCTCCGTTGTTTCAGGTAGTCGAGGAAGCCCTCTGAGCTCGTTACCAGCGGACCATTCTTGCCGTTGGGACGCAGCCGCAAATCCACTCGATACAAATATCCTTCACGGGTGACGCTTGAGAGCGCCGCAATCATTAATTCCGTAAGCCGAGCGTTAGCTTCATCCGCAGTGAGCGAAGCGACCGGCGACGAGACAAGCGAGTCGTAGACGATGATGATGTCGAGGTCTGACCCGTAATCAACACCTCCACTGGCAAGCCGGCCAAGTGCCAGGACGGTGAGACGAGGACCGCCGTCCATGCGGCCGTAGCGTCTGACCATTTCACGGCGCGCGATCAGATATGCAACGTTGGTACTGGCGATGGCTAGTTCGGTCTGAATAGCGTTTGACTCGGGCAAAGAGATACCACCCGCCGCGTCACATGCGCCAACTTCAATCAACAACCGCGACCACTCTCTGCGCAATGCAGAAAGCTCTGCTGAAAAACTCTTTTCAGGATCTATGGCTGCGCGCAGGAGCGCCCTGTAATCTCGGCGCCTGAACCTGGAATTCGCGGTTCCGAGCAATTCAATTAACGCTGGATTACTGGCCAGCATTTCACCAAATAGTTCTGACGCCCCGCAAAGACGCACCATGGCCGCCAGGTTATTTTCAGTCAACTGGATTTGATTTTCTGACTTATCAACGGAGGCTGCCACGCGCGCAGTCAGCATCATGGCGCGATGAGGGTTGTGTGACTCAAGCGCCGCTGCGCTCAGTAACGATTCCAGCGACCGGATGTTGGTCGGTTGCACCTCGCTGTTGGTGGCTGTTAGATCCGGCAGGAAGATTTCGGCTGCCGCACGCATGGCCCGAAGTTCCTCGCGCAACGGCCCGGCACTATTGTCATCGCTGGGCACACGCGCTTCTGCGGTGTCCTCACCCTCCACGGCTTCCGCGAAGACTCGGTCAAATGCTTTTCTCACGTTGGTGACGTGGTGTGCCAGCGCGGCGTCGAATTCCTCAAGCCCGCCGGGCCCTAAGTAACCCATGCGCCTCGCGACCAATGTTCTAGCCTCAGGTGTTTGTGGAACATTATGAGTTTGGAGTCCATGTTCCATTTGCAACCGATGCTCCAGCACCCGCAGAAAAGCATACGCGTCAGACAGCTCAGTACGTTCCTCATCCGAAATGAGCTTTCGATCTGCAAGTCTGCCCAAACTTATGAGGGTATGGGCCACGCGCAACCATTCGTCGCGACCGCCATGCGCTAGTTGCAGCGCCTGCGCGATGAATTCAATCTCTCTAATCCCGCCTCGCTGAAGTTTCACGTTGAAGCCGTCATGGCCTCGGCTTATGTGCCGGTCGATCTTCTGTTTGGCTAATCGCACGCTCGCCAGGGCATCTTTGATCGAAACCTCGGGCCGGTAGATGTAGTCTTCCGCCAAATCAGCGAACCGCGAGAACAGTGGGCCAGAACCTGCGGCCGCTCTACTACGGATCAGGGTTTGGAGCTCCCAAGCCTGAGCCGACCGTGCGTAGTAACGCAGTGCTTCATCAAGCGAGCACGCTAAGGCGCCGTCGCGCCCGTGAGGACGCAGACGCAGGTCAACCCGGTAGGCAGCTCCTTCGCCTACGGGCTGGCCTACCAACTTCGTAATATTTTCTGAGAGTTTGATGAAGTATTCGCGGTTGCTCAGTTTGCCGCGTTCACCCGAACCCGACGTGGTCCCATCCTCGGAGTAAATGAATACCAGGTCAATGTCAGATGCGTAGTTCAGTTCGCACGAGCCAAGTTTGCCCAGGGCGATGATGCAAAAGTCGGCCGTGGCGATGCGGCCTTTTTCATCGTCTCTTAGCGGTGGTCCATACCGGTTGTCGAGTTCCTGACGTGCCAGGCTCAACGCGTAGTCAAGAATGGCGTCGGCAAGATTTGATAACTCTTCGGTGGTTTCGACGACGGCGTGGGCCTTCCTCACGTCGTGAAGGTAGATGCGCAACAACTCGCGACGGCGGAATCGCGCGAGCATCACTTGGGGAGTTACAGATGAGTTGGTTAAGGCAAACCGGGCGAGCGATTCCTTGAGCTGTTCGCGTGTTCGCACGCGCGTATCCCCTCGCTCACGCAGGAGCCAGGTTATGTAGTCAGGGTTCTGCTCGAGGGTTGTGGCCAGCAGAGGACTCCAGGCCGCGATCGCGAGGGCGTCTGAAAGAAGACCCGGATCGCGTTGGAGCTTTTGAAAGCTGCGAGGTTGTTCCTGGCTGAGGCGGTCGAGAAACAGCCGCGCGCCTTTTTCGTCAGGCAGATCTCGAATCAGAGATTCGACTTTTGGGTCGATTGTTTGCACGCGAACATATTACGCGGTGCTTTAGGTGCGACGCGAATTCGAGAGGGCTCCAGGATTATGGCTCCTCCTTGGAGTGCGCCGCCTTGTCGGCGCTTTGGCCGGTCGCGGCTTGGCGCGACCATGGTGGCCATGAGTCTCCTCACGAATCACCTGATTCTAGCCACGATTGCGGCGTCAAGCCGCCGCGGGCCAAAGCGGTGACAAGGCACCGCACTCCAAGGAGGCTCCCCTCTTAAATATCGAAGTAGAGCGAAAACTCCAATGGATGCGGCCGCATTCGCATGGGAGTTATCTCCTTCTCGCGTTTGTAACTGATCCAGCGTTCAATCAATTGCGGACTGAACACGTCACCCTTGAGTAGAAAATCATGATCGGCTTCCAGCGCCTTTAAAGATTCGTCTAACGAACCAGGCAAGGTTGGTACGTCTTTCAACTCTTCCGGCGAGAGATCGTAAATATCCTTTTCCAGTGGGTCGCCCGGATCGATTCGATTCTGAATGCCGTCAAGTCCCGCCAACAACATAGCTGAAAACGCAAGGTAAGCGTTGCACGAAGGATCGGGAGGTCGAAACTCGAGCCGCTTGAGTTTCGGATTGGTCGAGAACATCGGAATACGAATCGCCGCTGACCGATTCCGCGCTGAATAAGCAAGATTGACTGGCGCTTCAAATCCCGGAACCAGTCGCTTGTAACTATTGGTCGTCGGGGCCGCAAATGCCACTACTGCCGCCGCGTGTTTCAGGAGCCCGCCTATGTAATAGCGGGCCATCTCGGAAAGTCCTGCATAGCCATCGCCTGCAAACAGCGGTTTCTCACTTTTCCATAAGGATTGGTGGCAGTGCATTCCCGACCCATTGTCGCCAAACAAAGGCTTAGGCATGAAGGTGGCAGCCTTGCCGTACTGGTAGGCCGTATTGCGAACTACATATTTAAATATCTGTAAATTGTCGGCGGTGCCGAGCAGCGTGGAAAACCGAAAGTCAATTTCACATTGGCCTGCGGTCGCCACCTCATGGTGATGGCATTCAACCGTTACGCCACACTTGCCCAGGGTCAGGGAAATCTCCGACCGCAGATCCGAAAGCGTATCGGTAGGGGGAACGGGAACATAACCCTCTTTCGGTCGGATCCGGTAACCGAGATTCGAACCCTGAAATTCATTGGCATCGCGACCACTGTTCCAATGGGCCTCGTCAGAATCAATCGTGTAGCCCGCGGAATGTTGCTCGTTGTGGAACTTTGCCGAATCGAAAACAAAAAACTCAGCTTCCGGCCCGAAGAAAGCAGTGTCAGCCAGGCCCGTGAACTTCAGATAGCTCTCGGCCCTCATCGCCACGGAACGCGGATCGAAAGCGTAGCCTTCTTTAGTGATGGGGTCGACAGCATTACCTACCAGGCACAAGGTCGGCTGTTCTGAGAAAGGGTCCATCCAGAAACGACCTGCATCCGGAACCAGCAGCATGTCCGATTCATGAATGGCCGCCCAGCCCCGGATCGAAGAAGCATCGAAACCAAAACCATCTTCAAAAGAGCCGTCAGTTAGTTCTGCGATGGGAAAGGTCAGGTGTTGCCAGGAGCCAGGCAGGTCTGTGAATCGAACGGAAACGAATTTTGCCCCCTGATCAGAGGCATACTTCAAGACAGTTTTTGCATTCATGAGTTCTCCTGATTGTTATTGGGAGTGTTAGGGGTGCTCTTCGCCCCGGAGTGGTTGTTGGTGCGAAGTGTGTTGGAAGCCCAGCCTTGTAAAAGAAAGAGGCGAACAGCATCGCGCGTCGGCGCTAAAAAACTGTGCATTATAGTTTCGCCGCGAAGTATGTCAAGGTTTTTGCCGCGAGGGTCGCAACAGGGAATCTCATTCGGCCAATAACCTCTTTATACGCCACCATTTAAGAGCCTGTAAAAAGACTGCGCAAACAAAAAAGTTATAGACCGACCCCGTGTTTTCTGTTACATTGCGCCACTAAGCGTCCCATCCAAGATATTCTCCGCTACACGAGCTAGGGATGTGTATAACTACGCTTTGGCTTCTGAAACAACAACTTACAGCTTTTCGCGCAAGTCAGGAGACCGCTAATTGACGACGGCAATTGAGCAGACGCTCGAAACCTATGGCATCGAGAATTGGGGCGCAGGGTACTTTGACGTCAATCGCAAGGGAAACCTGGTAGTTCGCCCGACCGAGGGCGACTCACGATCAGCCGACCTAAAAGAAATAATTGACGACCTGGCGCGGCGCGGGATAGGCGCGCCGGTGCTTCTGCGTTTCCCTCAACTGGTCGCTGCACAAGTCAGAAAACTCCAACGCGCCTTCAGTCGATCAATTAGAGAGTTTGAATATCAGGGTGCGCATTTGTGCGTCTACCCCATGAAGGTTAACCAGCAAAGGGCTGTGGTTGAGGAGTATTTGCGCGAAGGTTCGCGCTACGACTTTGGGCTCGAAGCGGGCTCGAAAGCCGAACTCTATGCGGCGCTGGCCTTGGAACAAACGCCCGACAGCCTCCTGGTTTTGAACGGTTTCAAGGATGAGGAGTTTATCGAACTCGCTTTTGCCGGTGCGCAAGTTGGTAAACGCGTAGTAATCGTTATTGAAAAGCTCAATGAACTCGATCATGTGCTCACTCTGGTAAGTCGCTACGAAGGCAACCTGCCGATTCTGGGAATGCGTGTGAAGCTCTATTCAAAGGGCTCGGGACGTTGGGAAAAGTCCGGGGGCGAGGCGGCCAAGTTTGGTTTGACCACTACCGAGATGCTCGAAGTGATTCGTCGCGTAGAAGAAGCTGGACGCATCGATATGCTCAAGCTGCTCCACTTCCACATCGGTTCGCAGCTCACTGACATCAAGCGAATCAAGAATGCGATGAAGGAAGCCGCTCGTGTTTATGCGAAGGTTTATCAGATGAAGGTTCCGGTGGACCTGCTAGATGTCGGCGGTGGCATGGCTGTGGATTATGACGGGTCGAAAACGGCGTTTGATTCTTCGGCGAACTACACCGCACAGGAGTTCGCCAACGACGTCATCTACACGATCAAACAGGTTTGTGACGATGAAAACGTTCCTCATCCGACGATCATTCAGGAGTCGGGACGATTTCTCGCGGCCTACCACGCCATCCTGGTTACCAACGTTCAGGATGAAATTGAAACTGTGGTCGAAGACATCACGCCGATTGCAATTGACGATGATGACCCACAAGTAGTGACGGAGCTTGGAGACCTAAGAGAGTCGATTTCGGTAAAGAACTACCGCGAGTATTACCACGACGCACTTGAACATCGTGAAGAGCTGTTTACGCTTTTTAATCTGGGGCTCGTTTCACTCGAGGATCGCGCGAAGGGCGAGGTGCTGTTCTGGGACGTTTGCGAACGCGCAGACAAGTATGCTCAACAGGCCAAATACATTTCGGAAGAGTTTGGAGAGCTTCGACGGCTTTTGTGTGCAAAGTATCTGACGAACTTTTCAGTGTTTCGCTCCGTCCCGGACCATTGGGCCCTGGAGCAACTTTTTCCCATCGTGCCGATCCATTTGCTCAATAAGCCGCCGACTGAATATGCAACTCTTTGCGACATCACCTGTGACTCTGATGGCGTAGTCGACAAGTTTGTCGATCTACACGATGTGAAACAGGTGCTAGAGCTTCACTCGCTCACTCCGGGCGAAACTTATTACCTGGCGTTTATGCTAGTGGGGGCCTACCAGGAAGTAATGGGAAATAATCATAACCTTTTCGGCACGCCGCACGAGGCCCACATCCATATCGATGACGAAGGCTATTTGATTAAGAAAGTACTAAAAGGAACAACTGTCGGGGAAGCCACGGAGCGTGCGCGTTACGAGCGCAGCCTTTTGCACGATGGTTTTCGTCGCTTGATAAATCAACGCGTTAAGGACAATGAACTGTCCGAGGCCGAAGGGACTGAGTTGGCGCAGTTTTACGAATCGCGCTACGACGCATACACGTATCTTTCAGTTAACGGCGCCAAGGCGCGTTCGCGTCGCAGTACCGACTACTAGATAAACAAATTCAGTGATCACGGGACAGTCCCACTATTTGAGAGGTTGACAACCTTTATGGTTACGCAGCGAAAACCTAAAGCTTCGAAGTATCTTACGACGCCGACACGACCGGTCCAGGTCGACCGCGATCGGTCGGTCGCGGGCTTGTTAGAAAAGATGGAAGGCGCAGGTTTCGGTGGCCGCCAAATGGCCGAGGCGCACCGCATCTGGCTCGACATGCTGGGCGACAATACAACCATCATCGTGGCCGGCTCAGGGGCACTTATTCCCGCAGGCATGAGGCGACTTCTGGCTTACGTGATTAAGAACCGCTTCGTCGATGTGCTGGTGTTGTCAGGTTCACTTCTGTTTCACGATCTGCACGAGACTCTTGGTCGGTACCACTTCCAGGC
>JBGTCM010000201.1:0-10373 GCA_041748795.1 Pyrinomonadaceae bacterium | reverse complement strand
ACAGACGCCACACTAATGAGAATGGCGCCCTCCACAAGCATTCGCGGCAAGCTTCTGCCTGCACACCAGAACCAAAAGGCGATGGCCGTAGCGAAAAAGCCGGGCATGTAGAGTGGTGAATTCCCGGCCATACCATGCCGCCACCTGGCCGCAAATTCATAGGCCAGTGATCGCGCGTCCTGGCCTGGAGGAGCGGAAATCCCGCCCAGGTCCGCCGTGTGTTCCAGCGTCGATGCGGCAAAGAACATCCAAAGAAAGAGGACGCAGGTTGCGAACGTAAGTGTCGCCGTGATCAAAGAAAAGCGCCGCTTCATCTCAGCCACAGCGTTTCGAAAGCAGATCGGATTCTGGGTACGACCTCGATGCCACCGGCGATGACGACGTAGGCGCAAACCGTCACGATGTAGGGCAGTTGAAAACTGGGTCGATTCACTGCCCAGAGCAAGATTATTGCGGCGAGCGCAACACCCTTGATCAACATCAGGTTGAGCGCCGAGTATTTCGCAAGCGGCCCACTTGATTCCCATGAATCGCGACTGAGGAGGACCGACCGCCGGCTGGCGGAAATTCCGACGGCAAACAGGAATACAAGTGCGAGCCAATCCCACGCGAAGCCGCCGCCCGCGAGCCACATCCCGAGCCAAAAGCGTGGGGGATGGGTCACGCTGTTGAAAACAATATCGAGAACAAAAATGTCGCGGAAGAAAAACGAGTACAAGACATTCAATACGAAGAACAGCAGGTAGACGGGCATGACCTCCACTCCCAACCACACCCAGCCTGTGACGAACCCGGCGACGAGCAAACCTGCGGCAAACACGGCCGCGGCCTGTCGGGAAATAACTCCCGAAGCTACCGGCTGGGAACGCTTAAAGGGGCGGCGGCTATCAGTTTCGGCATCGGTAATCGCATTGAGAGTGTAGAGCCCGCCGTACAGCAGCACATTCAAAGACACATAGACCATGAAGATCCGCCAGACCATCGGTCCCGACCATTGTCGTGTGACAATCAGAACGCCCAGCAGGACCCCAACAAAACTAGAATGGTAATGAAAACGGAAGAGGGGAACATAACTGCGCCAGGCGCCACGCGCTCGAACCAGACTTAGCGTTTGATCACTCATACATCAATGCAATTGGTGAGATTTCTGTTGGCCGAAAGCAGCAAGCCTGAAGTAGAACGGATGGCCGCAGCGACGGCAAATGTACTCGGCCCATTCGTCCCTAACTTCATTGTCAACGATGACGTGGCCAAGAAGCACGCACGCCAGCGGATGCCGGATTACCTTCATGGCGGTTTGTGATTTGACGAAGGAATGCCCGCATCGACAGGCGTATTCAATCACTTTCGATCTCTGGGCCACGACATGAACGCGATGGCCAAAGAGTCCGCATGCATAGTTGACTCGTTTTTTGAATTTGCCGAGGCTGGCGTACGGGTCGCGCGCTATCTCGAACAGCAGCGAATGTCCGCATTTTTCGCAGACGTACTCATGGTGGTTTGCGCGTGTGGTAATCGGGATGTATTGATGCTTGCCGAAAAAACAAGACAGCGTATGGGCGACGTGTGAAACGCTATTGCCCGTTTCAAGTATCGAAGCGCCGCATCGAGCGCACGTTGCGCACGCGTCTCTGGAGATTTTCGTGTGATGGACCTTATGACCAAATAGCGCGCATGTACCTGAAGACCGAGCGATTGGGATTATCGAAGTGATACTTGTTGGCGTCGGTAAGCTCATGGTGCTAACGTGCAGAGAAACTGGTCCCGAGATCTTTCAACCCGGACGTAACGTTTAGGAGGCGGTAATCCCTATGCAAATGTGTTGCCTAAGGGCAGGACAGCGGAGCCATGGGCGGCAACCTGGTGAATGGTAAAGCGGAGCAGTGAATGGCAAGATTCATGTCAGAAGAACTCACACGTGAGGACAGACTTTCACGCCTGGACTGCAGGAAACCGGCTTGAATCGGCGCGATACCGCTGCAGCAGTAGATTAAGTCCTTCAATCAGCCGAGGTCCCTCTACCGTGAGTCATGTGCTTTCCGCTTTTAAACCGGCGAGGCTAGTCCAGACTCACTTCCTGACGGAACTTCGCACCCGAGCTGAAAAAATCCTCATGTTCTCGACAGGCAAGGTGCCGTGAATTAATGCCGTGGACCAATAAGGCGCAGAGCAAAAGAATGTACCGGTTTTCCCACCATCGGGATCCTTACGAACCGGCGCTTCAGACGAACCACGGTGGGATTGCTCCAAACCCTTTCAAAAGGCCGTTTGTGGAGCATCACGGCTGGGTTATTTAAAACTGTTTCCTCAGGTGGACCCAGCTGAGCCACTTCGAGGGTATCTAAGACTGCTTCCAAAGGCTCTGCCGAAGTCACTAAGGGTGAACCAATCCGAACGTTGAAATTCTCTCTAACGCGCGACGACAACCAGAGAATGTAAGCGGCCGCGGCGCGGGCTTCCACCGCTGGGTCGCACCTGCCCCTGTTTCTCTGTTCCGCTATCACCTCTTCATAAAGCCTTAGGATTTCGTCAATGCACTTTTTACGTCCCAATAAGTTGCGGACCTTAGCTGAAACTTCGGTCGCGTCCCGAGGGTCATAACGTGCAATCTCTCTGCAAAGATGTTCGGTGAGTCCTTGAGCAGACGTATGATTCTTCATCGCCCGAATGCCGAAGTTCAAGGGCAGCAGGTGTTCTAGCTGGTTCGCAGTTACCATGGGCCCCACACTCCTCATGCAATAGACTATTACCGCTGTACCGACGGCGAGCGCTTCAGCAGCAGCGCGGGATTTGGCGAAAACAATGTCGTAGTTTCGCAAGAGCTTTTCCGGCTCCTTTGAAGAGTTGCCCATCCTCCCACCCACTACATCAAGCTCTAATCCAGCGGTTGCACAAGCCTCACGGACCGCCGCCAGGTTGGCATCTTCGTCGGTGTAGTTGCAGTACAACAAAGCTCTTTTGGGTTGTGCTGGGAGCGGCGTGCGAAGTTTAAATTTCGCCTCATCGATGAAGTTAAACAACAGCTGAACTCGCTCTTCAGGCACCGCATGCCCGAAGACAAGCTTCTCGAGGCAGGACTGATCCACGGCGGCATAGCGCAATATACGCGGGAAGGACGGTGGGGAGTCCAGCGGGCTAAACCAATCGTGACAAAAATAGATCGCAGGCACGTTGGGGAAATGCAGCAACGCCGTCATCGTCTCCATGTGATGATGACCATGAATTATGTCGGGCGGGGCACCAATTGAGTCGAGATTGTCAACAACCGGAATCGTCAGCCGGTGGAACTCCTGGGCTAGTTCGCCCAATTCCGGGCTGTAAATGATAGGCACATGCCCGCGCTCTCGTAGAGCCACCGCCAAGTCGCGCACGTAGACTTCGAGACCCGTACGGAAAGAGCACCTAAAACTGGTGATGAGAACTTTCAAACTCGTTATTCCTGCGTCTTGGCAGAGTCGGGGTTCTCGATTAGTCGTTATTCCAACAATCTGCGATTCGCAAAACCCGATTCATTTATGCGCTGGACAGCCCTGCCGCGACCAATTGCTTACCAGGGCATGACTATGTGTTCTAGTGAGTTGCGAAGCGTCTACATCTCGACGTTCAAGTCGAATGAAAATCTTACCTTTGGGCTGCAGGGTCAAGCGCGGCTGAAGTTCAATCGGTTTTGATTGCACTAGATGCATTCGCCAGCGTTGGGCCATTGCGGCAATGAGCAGCGCGCCCGTTATCCATGAAAGTCCTTCTCCCACACATCCTCTCGGGCCCCCGCCAAAGGGAAAATAAGAAAACTGAGGTCTGGTCGCCTTTGCCTCGGGCGTCCATCGTTCGGGGTCGAATCTCCAGGGCTCAGGAAAAAAGCGCCGGTCGTGATGCATCAGATACTGGCTGATCACGACGATCGAGCCTGCGGGAAGGAGATAGCCGCCAGTTTCAAAAGCTTTGACTAAATAACGGCCCAATACCCAAATGGGCGGATAGATGCGCAGGGCCTCGGCAAAAACCATTTTCACGTAGCGCAGGTGAGGCACGTCAGCCAACTCGGGCAATCTTGATCCAAGCACCGTATCAAGTTCCGCGTGGAGTTTTGCTTGCACGGCCTGGTCCTTTGCCAGCAGATAGCACGTCCACCCCAGGGCCGTCCCAGTAGTCTCATGTCCGGCCAGAAACAGGGTCGTTACTTCATCATGTATCAAGCGATCGTCGCTCTCCTGCCCTCTGACTGGTTCCTCTTGCGCCGACATCAAAACCGAAAGAATATCTTTATGAGTCCGGCTGCTTTCGCGATGCTTTGCGATTAACCGGCTAACAATCCCATTTAGTGCCTGTTGAGCTTTATGAACGCGCCGCGCTCGCGACATAGGCAGCTTCGCCACTAAATCACCCAGGGTCGAGCCAAACGGTGAAAACTGCGAGAGCACCAATGTTATTAGTTCGCTGACTTCATCCACTTCTGCCGCAGTGGACGAGTCAAATAACATCTTGCTGATAATTTGCCGCGTCAGCCCCTTCATCTCGCGCATAATGTCCAGTTGCTGACCATGGCGCCAGCTGTCTCGCACGGCGACGCCGGCCTCCATAATTACGGCTTCGTGCTTTGCAAACTGTTGCTTCTGAAACACAGGCTGAATCAGCTGCCGCCGACGGCGATGAAATTCCCCTTCGCTGGTCAGTAATCCCTGTCCCAGGAAACGTCTGGTTTGCGGATCCTGCGGTCGCCTCTTGGCGAAGCTCTCGTAATAACGGACCAGGGCGTCCTTGATGTGATCGGGGTGATTGAGAACGAAAACGCGGCTTGAACCGATTTGAAAATGTGCGATGTCACCGTATTCGCCAGCGACATTCATCAGAAACTCAAGAATATAGCGGCGGCGAGTTGCCAGCAGGAACCCATCAAGGCGGCTGACCTTCGGCCCGGGCGGGTAAACACCTATCGACATGTTAGTCTGATTGAATCTTGCTCTTATTACCCAGACTGACACGACAGGGGCGTTGCCATGGTTGGTAGCCCAAAGGTATCACTTCGTCATCCGTCGTGCAAAGTTCAGGTGGCGCTGGAGTGCGGCACCCTCGATTTGCCCTGGCAATTTCGGGAGTTGACTCTGCGGCAGCGAACAGACGCTAGCGATAAACTGACTCAACTCTTTAGAAGAACCAATTTGAATAATGCGTTTAACTCCTCGATGGGAATCCAGAACTTTGATGAGCTTTTGCCGCTGACCTTGATGATTGCCTATGATATTTAAACGCCCGGGAAGCAGAAGGCGGACAAGAAAGGTCTCTTGTCCCAACTCATTTCAAACTCGTCTATACTCAGCGACAAACTGAGTCATAGATGAGAAGATCAGAAGGCAAGTAGGGAGGAGAACGGCAAGCACGATGATGCCTAACCGTTGGTAGTAAACGGCTGAGAACGAATCACAGACGCCGAATTAACACCTTGTCCAATTTAAGAACAATTCGCATCGGTATCGTAGGCGCGGGGTTTGCTCGCTCTACGCAGATCCCCGGCTTCAAGAACTGCCAGGGCGCTGAAGTCGTGGCCATCGCCAGCCGGCACCGCGAACATGCCGAGAGCGTGGCGCAGGAGTTTGGCATTCCTATCGTGGCAAACGATTGGCAGGAGTTGGTTGCGCGTGACGACATCGATCTGGTTAGCGTCGTCACGCCGCCGGCAACTCATATGGAAATTACTCTGGCGGCACTCGAAGCCAATAAGGCTGTTCTTTGCGAAAAGCCGATGGCCATGGATGCACCTGAAGCGAAGCGAATGGCTGAACGTGCCATCGCCGCTGACGTGTTGTCCTTAATCGATCACGAATTGCGATTCGTTAACACGCGCCAAACAATGCGGGCCATGCTTCACAAGGGTGCTATCGGCACCGTTCGCCACTGCCATTATGTTTTCCGTTCCGACTATCGTGGTGTTTTAGATCGAACCTGGGATTGGTGGTCAGACGAAGCTATGGGTGGCGGCACACTGGGTGCGATTGGCTCGCATGCGATTGACTCGTTTCGCTGGATGCTCGATACGGAAGTGAATGAGGTCTCCTGCATGCTGTCGACTCATGTGGCTGAGCGCCCCGACAAGAAGAGTGGAACAACTCGCAAGGTTACTACCGACGATGAGGCAAACATGATGTTGCGGTTTGCCGATTCGACCTTGACCAGGCGAACTACCGGCACTGCTTCGCTCTCAGTAGTTGAATCTGGAAAACACTTGAACCAGTTGGAGATTTACGGAACCACTGGAGCATTGATGGTCGAGGAGGATGGCGAGCTTTGGCATTCCCCTGCCGGCTCAGCCGCATGGCGACCGGTGCAGGTGGACCAGGACACAATCGCGCCGGGTATGAAAGATGGAAGCTGGTCTCGCGGCTTCACTGCGCTGGCTTGCGCGATTGTTGATGCTCTGCGGGAAGGCCGCAAAATTGTGGAAGGCGCCGCCACGTTTGAAGATGGCTACCGAATTCAGCTAGTGCTCGACGCAGCGCGTGCGTCAAACACAACTGGCTGTTGGGTACAAATCAAGTAGAGATCAAATGCAGCGGCTTTGCCGCCGTGTCCTTCGTCCATGTCACACCCAGCCGGCAAACCCCGTAAAATGAACGCTCCAACACTGAGGAACAAACGGTCAGCGAAACCTGCCTCATCCGTTCGCGTAGGTGTCGATACCGGCGGCACCTTCACGGATTTCGTATTTGCTTCCAAGGGTGGGATCGAAATATTCAAAGTTCTATCGACGCCTTCTGATGCTTCTCTCGCCATCGCCGCCGGACTCAAAACAATCCGGGAGAGAACAGGGATCCCGGCGGACAATATCGAGGTGGTCCATGGCACGACGGTTGGAACAAACGCACTGTTACAACGACGAGGCGCACGCGCAGCCCTAATCACAACTCGAGGCTTTGAGGACGTGTTGGCCATTGGCAGACAAGCACGGCCTGAACTCTACAATCTCGACGCAGTGAAGCCTCCGCCGCTGGTGCCCGACGATCTTCGCTTCGGAGTCGGCGAAAGAGTGACGGCGACCGGAGAGGTTCTGGTCCAACTGAACGAGACCGAAGTGTCGAAGTTAGTCGAGCGCCTACGGAAAGCGAAAGTCGATTCCGTAGCAATATGCCTCCTCTTTTCTTTTGTCGATCCCGCGCATGAAAAACAGATCGCCGTCGCACTCGCGGCCCTTGGCATCCCGTTGTCCATTTCTCATCAGATTCTTCCCGAATACCGGGAGTTTGAGCGAACGTCGACAGTCGCAATCAATGCCTACCTGCAACCGTTGATGGGCAATTACCTTCGCCGTCTTTCGGGGCAGACATCACGTTTGCGAGTTATGCAATCGTCGGGAGGCAGCATTTCGGCGACCGCTGCCGGCGAAGAACCAGTCCGCACAATCTTGTCGGGACCTGCCGGCGGGGTTGTGGGCGCCCTTGAAACTGCGCGCGCCGCCGGTTTCAAAAACCTCATCACCTTCGACATGGGAGGCACCTCTACCGACGTAGCTCTTTGTGAAGAGGGCAATTTGCGCATGACGAATGAAGCTGTTGTAGCCGGACTGCCGGTAGCAATTTCGATGATGGACATTCATACCGTCGGCGCTGGAGGCGGTTCGATTGCACGTGTGGACGAAGGTGGTTCGTTGCGCGTAGGACCGGAATCCGCCGGCGCCGATCCCGGACCGGCGTGCTACGGCCATTCGCTTTTCCCGACTGTCACGGACGCTCATGTCGTACTCGGTCACTTCGGCGGCGCAGGTTTACTTGGCGGCGCGTTTCCACTTGACGAGGACCGCTCGCACAAAGCCATGTCGCAACTCGCAAATGACATGACCAAAGCTGCGCGCCGCACAATTACTCCTATCGATGCCGCGCACGGCGTGATCTCCGTGGTGAACACCAACATGGAACGAGCGCTGAGACGCATCTCGGTTGAACGAGGTTACGACAGCCGCGACTTTGCCCTCCTGCCGTTTGGTGGCGCGGGTGGACTACACGCGGTAGAGCTGGCGCAGGCGCTGCGTATTCCTCAAATCATCGCGCCCAAATCCGCGGGTGCGCTTTCGGCGATGGGCGTGCTCGCCGCCGACGTCGTTAAGGATCAAAGCCACACGATAATGCTTGAGCTGAGCAACGGAGTTGAAGCTAAACTGGATCGAGCGTTTCGAAGACTGGAGCAGACGGCCGCGCAAACTCTTCGCCGTGAAGGATTCCCCGGAGCGAAACAACATCACGAGCGCTCGCTCGCGTTGCGTTACAAAGGACAATCGTTCGAATTAGAGATTCCCTACAAAGGCGGGAACATTGCCGCCGCTTTTCATCGCGCACATTTGAAACGCTACGGTTACGCTCAGGAGTCGAGCATCATAGAAGTGGTAAGCGCGCGCGTGCGTTCAAGTGGACTTACTGAAAAGACGAGGCCGCGTCGAGCAGGTAACCTGGAGAAGACTTTTGCTAAGGCGCGCAGGTTTGTTGCGTCACATATTTCAGGAAAGAAGATTCGGGCCGCGGTGTACGAGAGAGATCAGTTGGTCCCTGGCCAAAGGCTCCGCATGCCGTGCATTGTGACTGAGTATTCGTCGACAACATTAATCCCTGCAGGTTCGTCTGCTGTAGTTGACCGTTATGGAAATCTAATCATCAATGTCTGATAGCTAGGTCGTGAAAGGGGCAGTAGCCCGACCGTCAGGAAGGGCGTGATGATGAGCCGTTAACGCCCTCCCTAACGGTCGGGCTACTGCCCCGAAACCAGTCAATGAAGAGTTTCGACCCAACAACGCTGGAGATCTACCGCGCGCTGTACACATCCGTAGCGGAGGAGATGGGTATTGCCCTGAGACGCACGGCTTTTTCGCCAAACATCAAAGAGCGACGTGATTACTCATGCGCCGTCTTTGATTCGAAAGGGCGAGTCATAGCGCAGGGAGATCACATGCCGGTGCATCTGGGTTCCATGCCGATGGCCGTTGCCTCAGCACTCAGCGCGATAAAACTTCAACCCGGCGACGTAGTTGCTCTCAACGATCCATTCACCGGCGGCACGCATCTGCCGGACGTGACGCTCGTAATGGGAGTCTTTGGCCAGGAGCCAGGTGGCAGGCGGCAGGCGGCAGGAAAAGCAAGGCGCGGTGCTCCTGCCTCCTCGCTCCTGCCACCTGCCACCTGTCTTTTCTTCGTCGCCAACCGCGCGCATCACGCAGACATTGGCGGCGCTACGCCAGGATCGATGGGGCTCGCCACGGATATTTACGGCGAGGGCTTGTGCATCCCGCCCGTGCGTCTGGTCCGCGGTGGCGAGATTGATAACGACGTAATGCGTCTGGTTTTGGCCAACGTGCGAAGTCACGACGAGCGGCGGGGCGACTTTCAGGCCCAGATTGGTTCCCTGAAAACCGGAGCCTCACGTCTGCTCGAGATTATTGATCGACGCGGCATCAAGGAAGCTTCTGATTATGCGTCGCATTTGATCGAATATTCGGCCAGGCTGATGAGGCATGCACTTGTTGAGATTCCCGATGGCGAGTACAGGTCTGTAGACGCGCTCGATGACGACGGCATCACGGACGCGGAAGTTCCGATTAAGGTGCGTATCGCCATCAAAGGCGCGCGAGCGAAGATTGATTTCACCGGGAGCGCGCCGCAGGTTGCCGGCCCTATTAACGCCGTGGAAGCCATCACAGTCTCGGCCGTTTCATACGTGTTCCGTTGTTTGCTCGGTGATGACGTGCCGGCCAGCGCAGGTTTGATGGAACCGATCGAAGTGATCGCGCCGAAAGGCACAGTGGTTAACGCTGACCATCCTGCTTCGGTCGCAGGCGGAAATGTGGAAACGTCGCAGCGCATTGTCGATGTCCTATTCAAGGCGTTGGCCCAGGCTTTGCCGAAAAGAATTCCCGCCGCCAGCCAGGGCACGATGAACAACCTCGCTATCGGTGGCATGGATCAGCGCACGGGTAAAGAGTTTTCATATTACGAAACTGTCGCTGGTGGCATGGGAGCTCGACCTGAAAATGACGGTATGAGCGCGGTCCATTCGCACATGACCAACAGCCTCAACACGCCGGCGGAGGCTCTCGAGTATGCGTATCCGTTGCGCGTGCGAGAGTATCGCGTACGCAAAGGCTCGGGCGGCAAAGGGAAACGACGCGGCGGCGACGGTGTGATTCGAGAAATCGAGACGCTCGTGCCGGCCCGCATGTCACTGCTGTCCGATAGACGAAAGCGGAAGCCTTACGGTCTGCGAGGAGGTGGACCCGGGCAAGAGGGAAACGCTGCAATCATCCGCGGGGGACGCCGGCAAAAAATCGGATCTAAAGGTAGTTGGGAACTCGAAGCCGGCGATCGCGTGCGAATCGAAACGCCTGGCGGCGGCGGTTT
>JBGTCM010000200.1:0-2000 GCA_041748795.1 Pyrinomonadaceae bacterium | reverse complement strand
CGATCGCACCAGGGACAATCGCGATCTCGACGAAGCGCTGCAGGACAATGCTAGCGCCCTGGAGGAGATGAAGGCGGATCTGGTGTCGCTCTACGTGGCCCAGGCCCTGAGGAAACAGGGCTATTACACCGAGGCCCAGCTGCGGAGTGTTTATGCCGGTGGTATTCTGCGCGTGCTGCAAAACAATAAGCCCCGCCGCGATCAGCCATACAACACTATGCAGCTCATGCAGTGGAATTTCTTTTTACAGAATGGATTGTTGACCTTTGATCCGGCGAATAAGAGACTTCGCGTTCACTATGACAAGTATCACGACGTGGTTGGAAAACTGCTGGAAAAGGTGCTGGAGACCCAATACCAGGGCGACAAGGCGGCTGCTGATCGGTTCATTGACGAGTACACAAAGTGGGATGAGAATCTGCACGGCGTGATTGCTAAAAACATTCGCGACCGTCAGCGTTATCGGTTCCGTCTGTTCAAGTATGCCGCGCTCGGCGAATGAAGAAAATCCGCAGATTACGCAGATTACACAGTCTCATAGAAAAGTTGATTCAAATAGAGTGGTTTTCGGCGTCTTTGCCGCTTTGGCTGTAATCTGCGTAATCTGCGGATAGTTAATTTCGAAACACATCACCGCCCAGGAAGTTTTCGCGTACGTAAGTAACCGTCTCGTGGAGCGTCTCACCTGGGTCGCGCGGTTTGAATCCCAGCTCGCGCGCGGCTTTTCCGCAGTTGAGATACCAGAAATACTGCGCCATCTCGATCGCGCCGGGTTCGACCGGTGAAGCGAAATTCCAGCGCTTGAAGAGGGAATCGACAACTTGCGAACCGGCAACTGCTAATTTGGAGGGTAGCGCAATCTTCGGTGCGGCGATCTTGGTTAGTCGTTCCAGCCGCCCAAAGAATTTCGAGAAGGTCCAATTGGCCGCGCCCATCAAATAGCGCTCGCCATGACGACCCTTCTTCATGCCAACGCGAAAAGCCTGCGCGGCGTCGCGTGCGTCCACGAAACTCAAACCGCCATTGGGCACCGCGCCGATCTTACGGGCCATGAAGTCCAGAATCATCTTGGTTGAGCTCAAACGATCATCGCCCGGGCCAAGCAACAAGCTCGGATTCATGATCACCAGCCGCAACCCCTTACCGTTGAAACGCTCGAGCGCCGCCATCTCCTGATAAGCTTTGCTGGCGTAGTAAGGCCATCGTGAAATGATATCGAGTGGCGGCGAGTACGACTCGTCGGGAATTCCTTCGCCGTCCTCGGTAACGGCGATCGTGCCGCTGGTTGAGGCGAGCACGATCGTTTTCACATCCGCGGCTTTTGCGGCGTCACATAAGAGTCGAGTGCCTTCGACGTGGACTTTGTACATCTCCCGCGCATCCTCGCGCTCCCGCGAGACTTTGCCAGCCAGGTGATAGATGTCGCTGATTCCGTCAACCGCCTTCTTGACGTCATCTTCGTTTGTAACCGAACCTTCAAAAGTTTCCACACCCAGACCGACAAGCCAGTCGGGAATCGAAGTGGCCATCACGCGAATGTCTTTTGAGCCATCGGCAACTAACTGACGCACCAGATGTGATCCAAGGAAGCCAGTGCCGCCGGTAACAAGTGTGGCCGCGCGTGGTCGTTTCTCGATGGCCGCGCGACGTCGCGTGTTAGTTTTCGACGGCGTCATTCGCGCCGTGCGCTTGCCGGGTGTTTTCGATGATGTTGGCATAAATGAACGTCTGGCTAGAGGCGCATAGAGTACAAGCTTCAGCTTGCGTGTTACGCAAGGATGCCCGTTGATCCACGCTGCGTGGTCGCGCAAGAGGCAACCTGAAGGTTGAACTCTGAACTCCTGTTATTAAACTCTGAACACCTGTTATTAAACTGCCTGGCTCTGTTCCTGGATCTGCGCGCGTCGTTCAGCCTTCCAGCGTTTACGTAACTCTTTCGCGTCAAACTGGCGTCGCGTTCCGTCGCGCAGGTTTTCCACGTCGTGTTTCACACGGGCCGC
>JBGTCM010000199.1:0-7744 GCA_041748795.1 Pyrinomonadaceae bacterium | reverse complement strand
CGCCAGAGGATATCTCTTAAAGGACGTCTTCTTCGAGGAGCTCGAAACCGCGATTAGGTCGGTACACGCTGGATCGCGACACATTCCTGCAGCGATCGCCGAGCGGCTGGCCGAGCGAATGGCCGGCTCCGACTTGACCAGTAGGGAAATGGAAGTGCTGGAGTTGATTGTGCGAGGCCAAAGCAATAAAGAAATCGGCGCCAGCCTCAGCATCAGCGAAGCCACAGTCAAGAGTCATATCAATAACATTCTCAGTAAGCTCGGCGTCACAGACCGCACCCAAGCCGCCACCCCCGCCCTCCAACGCGGGTTGGTCCATTTGCGTTAACGCTCCACTTCAAAAAATTAGCCCCGTTTAGTTCGGGCACTTGTGCCCGAACCGCAGGGGCAGTAGCCCGACCGTTAGGGAGGGGCGTTGGGTGGCGGCTTGCCAGGTCCTTACGCCCTCCCTAACGGTCGGGCTACTGCCCCCTGCGCTGGCGGACAAGTCCGCTATCTAAACGGTATCAACTTGAATCAAGCTTCGCTGGCCTTCTCCAACTAAAGGTTGACTACCTTCCCCACCTTCTGGGTCATGACACAACACATTCTCGCTGATAGTCTCCGCGGCGTTTAGACATGCAGATTCCCAGTCCTGGGTTTGTTGATTCAAGAGTCCGGTAATCCTACCTAACTGGTTGCACAGTTTATGGACCACTGATTCGATATTAAACCCGGGGCTGGGACCACCCTTTTCACAACACGAGCAACTCCAGAGTGATGGCCGCCATAGTCCACTCGCTTGACTGAAATGAGCGTCTCGAAGACTCAACCCGCCTCCAATCTTCCCACAACACTAAATTCGCGGCTTCAATCGAGAGGTCTTATGATTCTTATGCGTAAAAGAATACTTCCGCTTTGTGCCTGCCTGGTGATCTCAGGCGTTCTTGTTGCGTCGGCACAGCAGAGCGCCACGGCTAACATCAGCGGACTTGTCCGTGACTCAAACGACGCGCTGGTGACCGGAGCACGCGTAACCGTGACGCAGAAGGCGACGGGGATCAGCCGTGAGGCTGTCACCAATGACGCAGGGTTCTTTGTGATCACAAACCTCGCGTCCGGAATTTATGAACTGAAAATACAAGCCAAAGGGTTCGCTGAGAAGGTAATTCCCAGTGTCACCCTTCACGTAGGACAAACCTTCAATCTGGAAGTGCCTTTGGCAGTGACGGTGCAGGAGACTGTAACTCTGGACCATCGGCTTAACTATGATCTGGTCAACACCTCAACCGCCGTAGTCGACGGCGTTATACGCGACTCCGAGATTGAACGGTTGCCATTGAACGGCCGCAACTTTCTTGAACTGGCACTGCTCGTCCCCGGCAACTCGCCGGCGCCGAATTTCGATCCGACAAAGAGCAACACGGTGGTGATCTCTTCCGCGGGCCAGCTCGGCCGCGGAGGAAACGTAACGGTCGACGGGGCTGACGATAACGACGACGTGGTGGGCGGCCAGGTACAGAATATTTCGCAGGAAGCAGTCCAGGAATTTCAGATTGCCACCAACCGCTTCTCGGCGCAGCTGGGCCGTTCTGGTTCGTCGGTTATCAATGTCGTTACTAAATCAGGATCGAACGAGTATCACGGTTCCGGCTCTTTCTACTTTCGCGATAATGCGCTGCAAGGCCTTCCCGCCACGCTCGACCGCGGCCTGGGCCAAACGCCTCCATTTGACCGTGAACAAATTGCTTTCAGTCTGGGCGGCCCAATCAAAAAAGACAAAGCATGGTTCTTTGGCTCCATCGAGTATCGCAATCAGGACGGCGCCGCACTGGTGGGTTCAAGAGATCTCGCGACCCGGACAATCAGGCGCACGTTTGCCGAAGCGCCGCTTAACGATCTGTTGAGCACAGAGCGGCTCGACTGGCAACCGAGCGATCGCGACCACTTGTTCTTTCGTTATTCTCTGCAACGCGAAAACGACGTAGCGCCAAGTACTCTTGATCGCGCCATTGGTTCCGCTTCCCAGCGCCAGGCAAGCATTAACAATACGCATTCATTCCTCACAAACTTCACGCGCGTGTTGAATTCCCGCGTCGTGAATAGCTTCAACTTCAGTTTCAGCAGTTTCTTTAACGACATCGAGCCCGTGACTCCGGGGCCGCAGCTTACTTTTCCCAGCATTCAGGACGGTGCATCCTTTCGTGTACCGCAGAGCACCAAACAACGTCGTTTGCAGTTTAGTGACACGATTTCAATGGTCCGCGGCAATCACACTCTAAGCTTCGGCGGCGAGATTCAGCGCGTAGACGCGGATTTCGATTTGCGAGTATTCCAAACCGGCCGCATTGAAATGATTGAAGATTTTCCGGATTTCGATCGCAATGGTGACGGCCGCGTCGATGATAACGATCTCCTCTTCGCAGTGACCTTGCGCAGCGGTAAACCAACCGAGCCGCTGCTCATTCCAAACGCTGATAACACTTACCTGGCCGGCTTTGTTCAGGACGATTGGCGTGTGCACCCGCAAGTGACCTTGAATCTCGGTATACGTTATGAACTCGATACCGACGTCAAAAACGTCAGTCGCATAAACCAACTCAATCCGATAATCCTGCCGTTTCTAACCGGCAAACGCGGCCGCGACACCAACAACTTCGGCCCGCGGATTGGCTTTAACGTCGCGAGCAAAGATGGACGCACCAGTGTCCACGGAGGTTATGGCATTTATTACGATCGCATAACGCTCGAGATTCAATCGCTGGAGCGTGGGTTGGATGGACGCGCGTTGCCGGTTGAAGTGAAAGCCGGGAACCTGTTTTTTATACCGCCGCAGTTTCTGTTTGATCCTGTCAATGGCAGGTTCCCGCCGGGAGCCCCAACGCTGGCTAATCCATTTACCGGATTCATCCTGCCGGGAGCAG
This sequence comes from Pyrinomonadaceae bacterium, assembly GCA_041748795.1. Taxonomy (GTDB): domain Bacteria; phylum Acidobacteriota; class Blastocatellia; order Pyrinomonadales; family Pyrinomonadaceae; genus PSRF01. The sequence goes on along the minus strand of JBGTCM010000199.1, from coordinate 4,841 downwards.
GCGCCGGAGGGATCAACATCATCGACAACAGCATGCAGAATCCGATGGTGCAGCAGATGAATCTCGGCATTCAACGCGAGTTTGCGCGCGACTACGTGTTGCGTGTCGATTACCTGCATAACTTCGGCACGCATTTCATCATAGGCCGCAACATCGGCACGGTGTTCAACCCCGTAGTCGGGGGCCCGGACTCGGTGATAAATCTGGAATCAAGCGTTAAGACAAAGTATGACGGCCTGCTTCTCAGTCTAGAGAAACGCATCTCGCGTCGATATCAATTCCGCGCCTCTTACACACTATCGAAAGCCTTTAATTACGCGAACGACGATCAGATCCCGTTCTCTAACGGACCACTTAACCCCAACAATCTGCAGTTGGAATACGGACCAACGCCAAACGATCAGCGGCATCGTTTCACCTTCTCCGGCAGTATGGATTTGCCCGCGGGTTTCCGCCTGGCACCCATCTTTACACTCGCGTCGGGTGTGCCAATGGATATTCTTGTACCTGGCGGCGGTCAAAGAATCCCACAGCTGCAACGCAACGCCGGCGGCAGACTATTTCACAGCGGGGCCCAGTTGAACGCTTTTGTTAGCCAGCTTAATGCGGCCGGAGGATTTGCGGGGCAGCCTTTACCCCTCGTCTCTGATGACGCGCGTTTTAATGACAACTTTAATTCGTTTGACCTACGCGTCTCAAAAGTTTTTAGGTTCGGGGAACAGCTGAAGATCGAGCCACTGGTGGAAGTGTTCAATCTTTTCAATGTCACTAACGTGTTAGGTTTTTCAAAGTCCAACTATTCGGGGTTCTCTAATGTACTCGCACGTGACAGCAATGATCCAACCAGCGCCGGCTTCCTGCGCTCATCGAGTTTTGGCCGGCCCGTCACCACAGCAGGCGGCGTGTTTGGCTCCGGTGGCCCGCGCGCGTTTCAGTTTGCCGCCCGAGTAACATTCTAATGCGTAACGCAAACGCGGTATCCGCAGATTTCGCAGATTTCGCAGATCAAACCAAATGACCCGGTTAGCCGTTTTTCGTCTTCTTAGATCTGTGTAATCGGCGCAATCTGCGGATAGTTCGGCACTCTACGGCGATGGAGTAGGCGTTGGCGCGGGCTTCGCAAAAACTATCGGGGCCGATGAGGTAATTCCCTTCCCCTCCTGCACAGTAATCGACTGGTTCGGCTGAACATTGGTGATGGTATCTTTTTGTCCGCCGGGCCAGATGATTTCCAGAGTCATTACCCTCCCCGCCTCAGGGGCGCCCAGGCCAAAGACAATCGGCAACTCGCTCTGAGAACAATAGCTGGAGCCCGTCTTCACCATGTTGAAGAGCTTGCCTTTACCCGTATTTAGCGTGACCTTAGCGCCGATCCCGTCACGGTTTGCTCTTCCGCCAACGATTTTAACCCGCACCAGATCATTCTGATTGGCGTTCTCGTTTCGCAGCAAACGGGCTGGCCCGTTGTTCGACGTTATCAAGAGATCCAGATCGCCATCGTTGTCAAAGTCGCCATAAGCTGCACCCCGACCAACGATCGCTCTTTGTAGAGCACGGCCCAGTTGGCCCGTCTTCTCCTCGAATTTCTTTTTGCCCCTGTTGCGGAAAAGATGGGGGGCCTGTGCGTATTTGACGTTGGGTTGGACCACACTGATGTCATCGGAAACGTGACCATTCGCCGCAAAAATATCGAGCAGGCCATCCAGATCGTAGTCAAAGAAAAACACCGCGAACGTCAGCGACTGCGCCGACATTTTTCCGATTCCTGACTTCGGCGCCTCGTCTGTAAACAAGCCGCTACCATCGTTGGAATAAAGGGCCATGCTTTCGTTAGTGAAATTCCCGACGACGATGCCCTGCCTGCCGGAGCCGTCATAATCGGCCGTATCGACACCCATACCGGCCCGTGCCGTGCCTGACTCGCTAAAAGCCACACCTGCCGTCACAGCTTCATCAGTAAACGTGCCGTTGCCGTTGTTTTTGTAAAGCCTGTTAGGCTCCGTGTCGTTGGCGACGAATAAATCCATCCAACCGTCGCTGTTGTAATCGAGCAGCGCCACCCCCAGTGATTTGCAAGTCGGGTCATTAAGCCCTGCGCGTTGGGTGGCGTTTTCAAAAGTGCCGTTGCCCTTGTTGTGATATAGCGTAGGACTCTGGCCCTGGTAAGACTGCGGTGTGCAGTAGGATTTATTCTTGCCGTCAAGGGAGCAGAGCTGGTCCTTTTCAACGGACCAATCAACGTAGTTTGCGATAAACAGATCGAGCTTGCCGTCGTTGTCATAGTCAAACCATGCGGCGCTGGTTGAGAATCCCGGATCCCCGACGCCTGCCCGCGCGGTAACGTCAGCGAACTTGCCGCCACCGAGATTGCGAAACAGGTGATTTGGCCCAACGCCGGTTATGTAAATGTCCTGGTTGCCGTCGTTATCGTAGTCGGCCACGGCGACACCGATGCCGTACATTTCTACGGCCAGTCCTGCCTGACGCGTGACATCTGTGAAGGTGCCGTCCTGGTTGTTGTGATAGAGCGCGAGAAAAGATCTGGGAGTTTTGCGTTCGGGCCACGCCGTTGAATTGACGATCAGGATGTCCTGCCAGCCGTCATTGTCGTAGTCGAGAAAGGCACAACCGTTACCGAGTGTCTCCGGCAGGTACTTTTTCCCGAAGGCGCCGCTGTTATGTTTGAAGTGTATGCCCGCCTGGGCTGAGACATCCGTAAACTCGATCGGTCCTGACGGGCGCGGCGGTGTCGGACTTGGCGACGGTGAAGCCGTTTGGCTTGCAACTTCGGCAGGGGGCGCGCTCACGGGGGCTGTTGATTGCTTACACGCTGCGGACAGAAGCAGCGAGACCAACAGCGAGCAGAAGATGATTGGATAACGTCGCATGAGAATTAGGATTTTCTCCGTCGCCTTTATCAAACGAACAGCCAGATTATTTATAGCCGAAAACGTGTGTTTCAATCGCCGTAGTGCTTCAGGTCCGAAGGACCGGGAGTTAATAGCCCCGCCCGTTAGGGCGGGGAAAGGCATAGTAAAGGTAGAGGCCCGAAGGGCCGGCACAAACCGTGGCGCACCTTCGGCGCTAAGACAACCTAACGGTGCATCTATCCCCGCCCTTACGGGACGGGGCTACTAACTGTTGGTCCTTCGGACCTAAGAACACCTGAACCACTTGCCAGGCCAAGCTGTCGTGTATTGCGAGGGAACCCACCCGCTATCCCGACGCGTCGGGATACTGACTTCATGACACTGTAGCCTTCTCCTTCCGCGAGTCCAGCCACATCTCAATCAGCAGCGCCGTTGGCCCTACCAAAAACAGCGCGTAGATCGGTGCGTAGACAACCTGATTCAGTCTCAGCAGAAATTCAACCAACGCCACACAAAACGCGACTATGCATTGGCCCATCCGGGTGCGCACAGTCGTCTTCGGATCGGTAATCATGAAAAAGACAAAGAGTTGGTACATCGGTCCCGTGATGGGCGCCACTTCCGCCTGCCAGGGATGCCCGGTAATCCAACTGCGCAGGAAGGCAAACAAGAAGAACGAGACCACATATGTGGCGCTGATATGGAAACGGCGCGCACGCCAAATTATGATCGAACCCAGGGTCCAGATAACTACAATCGGCCACAGATTGTTGCCCCATTGAATGCTCAGGATGGCCATCGTCTCCGGGGCCAGAAACAACAGCACTGCGATGCCGAAATTTGACGGGTTCCAGATGTGGCGACCTTTCACCCGCAACACATACTTCGACATGATCGAGATGACGCTGCACAACAGGAAGGGCCAGTAAGCCGGCGAACGGACCAGAATACCAACGCTAATTCCTGTGATGTAAGCGCTGGCAAGATTGAGCCACTTGCCGAAAAAGATGCGTCCGAGAATTAACTCGGTAATGATGGCCGCTGCGATTGCCAGCGCGGTCTTGTCATAGCTTTCCAGGATGCCGTAGGAAAGATGACCAACCAACAGGATGAAGGTAATAAAGAGTGGGGCAACGTAACGCTGGTCGAAACGGATTCGTCCTGGTTTGCGCACTTCGAGTGGAGGAGTGATAGCAGACTCGCCAGAAGACTGACTCATGCAGCCTCCTTAATCTTGTTGACCTGGCCCATTACCGGGCTTTCAATGGTTTGCGTCTTTCCCGACGGCCAGCGAACCACGGCCTTTTCAATTCGCGCATCCCGGCCCACGCCGAAGTGCAAACGCCTTTGATTCTGCGCACAGAAACCGCTGCCACCGGAAACCGTCTGCACTTGCTGTCGCCCATTCCAAAACAACTTCACTTCGGCGCCCAGCGCGCTGCGGTTGCTGGCGGTACCTTCCAACTCAAAGCCGATCCACTTGTTTTCAGGCGCCACGGTATTTTTGTAGATCAGCAATGGCCCACGCTGGTTGGTAACAATCACGTCGAGCACCCCGCGGTTCCAAAGATCCGCGAGTGCGACTGAACGTCCATCGTAAGTGTCCACCGCGCCGACCGCCTGCGCTACATCGTTGAATTTCCCAGCGCCGTCGTTCAACCAAACGCGCTTGTGCTGGTAACCAGACAAACTGCGTCCTTCCATCGGCGGCCAGTTTGCAGCGTCACTAATGATTGTGCTGTTGCCACCGGCAACTTTCGAAAAGTCGTACCAATAACTTTTGTTTCGATCTGCTGAGACGTAACCGTTAGTCAGGTAGACATCCAGGGTGCCGTCGTTATTGAGATCGCCAAACTGCATGCCCCAGCTCCAGCCGCCCATTTCGACGCCCAAAGCCCGGGCCAGATTCTCATATCGAAGGCCGTCGCCGGATGTGCCTTCCTGCGGCACCCAGAGGTTATTGCCCTGGAT
>JBGTCM010000198.1:0-3365 GCA_041748795.1 Pyrinomonadaceae bacterium | reverse complement strand
GCTCGTTTTGATTTTCCGCGCGTTGTCCATATAATTATTCGCTCTGAAAAATGTCGATTACAACCTGCCTGAGTTTGGTTTGATGGCTTTGCCACCAAAGCTCAACAGCGGAGGAGTACGCGCTTGGCTATCAATTTGAGCAGGACTTTTGTCCTGCGCAAACTCCATCAACTGTCCGGCATCATGCCGCTGGGCATTTTCCTGTTGGAACATTTTTACACCAACTCCAAGGCCCTGGCTGGCGCTGCGCATTTTAACGAAGCCGTTAAAGACCTGCAGTCTATTCCCTACATCCTCTTCGTAGAAATCGGTGGAATCTTTATACCGCTCATCTATCACGCCGTCTATGGCCTTGTGATAACGATGGAAGCACGGCCGAATAACCTGAACTATCCGTATCCCCGCAACTGGTTTTATTTAATTCAACGCATAACCGGAGTGGTCCTCTTCTTCTTCATTACTTTTCATGTGCTCAACTTCCGTTTCGGTATGATACCGGGCCTGAATTCGATCTCCGTGGCCCACCGGCCCGACCTGGCGTTTGACATTGTCTCCCGCGAGTTTCGGATGGTGCCTATATTTATCATTTACCTGATCGGCATTACGGCCACGGTGTGGCATCTGGCGAATGGTATCTGGCTCTTCCTGGTCGATTGGGGAATCACGATCGGTGAACGCGCCCAGCGATATGCTGGATATGCCTGCATCGGTTTCGGAGTGGTGTTATTACTGGTTGGAATAAACGCTGCGGTTGCTTTCATACGCCCAGGCGGACTGTTGGGAGGAATCCTGTAGATGGCGAGCAACGGCACAAGGATCGGGATTGTCGGAGGCGGCCTTGCCGGACTCGCGGCAGCAATGAGGATTGCCGAAGCCGGGCATGCTGTCGATCTCTTCTCAGTTGTTCCGGTGAAGCGTTCACACTCCGTCTGCGCGCAGGGCGGAATCAACGGCGCAGTTAACACCAAGGGCGAAGGCGACTCAACCTGGGAGCACTTCGACGACACGGTCTACGGCGGCGACTTTCTCGCCAATCAACCGCCCGCAAAAGCCATGTGCGAAATGGCGCCCGCGATCATCTTCCTGTTTGATCGCATGGGCGTTCCCTTCTCTCGCACCCACGAAGGCCTGCTCGACTTCCGTCGCTTTGGCGGCACCAAACACCATCGCACGGCCTTTGCCGGGGCCTCGACCGGGCAGCAGTTGCTTTACGCACTCGACGAACAAGTCCGCCGCTTTGAGACTGCGGGGAAGATTCGCAAGTTTGAGCATTGGGAAATGGTCTCCCTAGTGCTGGATGAGGCCCAAGTGTGTCGCGGGCTAATTGCGATGAACTTGCAGACGCTGGAACTGAAAGCATTTCCTGCGGACGCAGTCATCATCGCCACGGGTGGTCCAGGTTTGATTTTTGGCAAGTCGACCAATTCAATGGTCTGCACCGGCAGCGCTGTATCCGCCTGCTACCAGCAGGGTGCGAAGTATGCGAATGGCGAATTCATTCAGGTGCACCCGACGTCGATTCCCGGCGAAGATAAGCTGCGGTTGATGTCCGAATCAGCGCGCGGTGAAGGCGGACGCGTTTGGGTCCCGAAAAACCCGGCCGACACCAGACCACCGTCTTCGATTCCGGAGAATGAGCGCTGGTATTTTCTTGAAGAGAAATATCCGGCGTACGGGAACCTCGTCCCGCGCGATATCGCGACCAGAGAAATCTTCCAGGTCTGTATAGAAGGCAAGGGTGTCGGCGGTGAAAACCAGGTCTACCTCGATCTGACACACATTCCAGCTGAAACATTGGATAGAAAGCTGGGCGCGATTCTGGAAATCTACGAGATGTTTGTGGGTGATGATCCGCGGCACGTTCCAATGCGAATTTTTCCGGGCGTGCATTATTCAATGGGCGGTCTGTGGGTTGACTTCAATCAACGCACAAACATTCCCGGTCTGCTTGCCGCCGGGGAATGCGACTATTCGATCCACGGAGCAAACCGCCTGGGCGCAAACTCGCTCGTCAGCTGTGTGTATGGCGGCTTCGTGGCGGCGCCGGCGGCCATTGAGTATGCGACAAACGTGGAACGTAACGGTGCGGACGGTTCACGAGTCTACGATCAGGAGCTGAAGAAGCAACAGGAAATAAACGACGCACTGATCAAGCAGAGTGGTAAAGAAAACCAGTATGTCCTGCACCAGGAGATGGGTAAGTGGATGACCGACAACGTTACCGTCGTCCGTTACAACGACAAGTTGCAGGAGACCGATGCCAAGCTTTTGGAGTTGATGGATCGTTATAAGCGCATCTCCATCAACGACTCGAATCTCTGGGCCACGATGGCCTTGCCGCACGCACGCCACCTGGACAACATGCTCGAGCTCGCCCGCGTTATTACGCTGGGGGCGCTCAATCGGAATGAATCGCGAGGCGCACATTACAAACCCGACTTCCCCGATCGCGACGACGAGAACTTCCTGAAGACGACGATCGCCGAATACTCGGGTGAAGGGCCTGTTTTATCCTATGAACCTGTGGACGTTTCACTGATAGCGCCCAGGAAGCGGGATTACAGTAAAGCGAAGAAAGAAACGGCGAAGGCGTAAGCACTGGCTGGGATCGCGGGGCGTCACTCCCGCAACGGTAGGAAACAAATGTCAGCACACGTACAAACACCAAAGACCAACCGCGTGCCGCCCAAGAGTGTCGAGATTCACATCAAGCGACGGGCAAATCCCGACTCCACTCAATACTGGGAGCAGTTTGAAATTCCCTACCGGCCAAACCTGAATATCATTTCCTGTTTGATGGAGATTCAAAAAAACCCTGTCACCAAGGAAGGCAAGCCCACAACGCCGCCGGTCTGGCAGATGAATTGTCTCGAACAGGTTTGCGGCATCTGCACCATGATCATCAACGGTCGTGCGCGACAATCGTGTTCCGCACTCGTAGATAACTTCGAGCAGCCCATCAAGCTCGAGCCGATGGCGAAGTTTCCCAACATACGCGACCTGGTAGTCGATCGTTCGCAAATGTTCGATCACCTCAAACGAGTTCATGCCTGGATTGAATTAGACGGAACCCACGATCTTGGACCGGGCCCACGTATGGACCAGGACGACGTTCAGGAGCGTTATGCTTACTCACGTTGCATGACGTGCGGTTGTTGTCTCGAGGCCTGTCCGCAATATGACGAAGACAACTACATCGGACCACAGGCGATTGCCCAGGTGCGTCTGTTCAACATGCATCCTACAGGTAAGATGAACCGCGAAGAGCGTATTGAGGGCATAATGGGAGAAGACGGCATCACTAACTGTGGCAATGCACAGAATTGCGTCAAGGCCTGCCCGATGGGCATACCACTCACCCGCGC
>JBGTCM010000197.1:0-29543 GCA_041748795.1 Pyrinomonadaceae bacterium | reverse complement strand
ATCCTAAACGTCCAGCCCAACTGACCGCATCAACTCCAGCGCATTGCTTCTTTGAATCACGCCGGGACGTAAAAGATAGTCAAAGGTCATCTTTCCGTCTTCAAGATGATCCTCGAAATGAACGTTGGCGGCACGTGGCGAAAGAACTTCAGCGATGTTGGCCAGCGCCAGGTCATGAGTGGTTACCAAACCGGTCGCGCCGCGCTCAACCAGGCCGCGCACGACACCTTCGGCTCCGATGCGACGATCATGTGAATTTGTCCCGTGAAGTATCTCATCAAGCAGGAAGAGCACCGGAAGACTCCCCTTGGTCAGCTCAACGATCTGACGAAGCCGCGTAATCTCAGCGTAGAAGCGCGAAGCTCCGGCTTGTAACGAATCCTGAATCCGAATCGAGGCCCCTACCTGCAGCGATGAAAGACGCAAGCGTCGCGCACACACCGGCGCGCCTGCAAGGGCCAACACCGTATTTGTCCCTAACGTCCGCAGCAAGGTGCTCTTGCCGGACATGTTGGAGCCGCTGACAATCAGCACGCGCAACTCATCACCCACGGCCAGATCCGTGCGCACGCTTTGTGATTCAGGGATCAACGGATGGCCCAGTCCTTCGCCCTCGAAGCAGGGCCCCTCAACCACCAGTTCGGGGAAAGGATGCGCCGGATGCTCATAGGAATAACTGGCCAGAGAGCCAAGGGACTCAAGCTCGCCCACTGCGGCCAGCCAACGGGCTACAGCGGGGCCAGAGTTTTGGCGCCACCTTTCGATGGCGAAACTAAGCTGTAGCGGCCAAAGCAGGAGGGCCGCGAACGGCGCAAACATCATATTGCGCCTCGCGTCGAGAAAATCAATCAAGCGATTGAGCCTGGCGATTTGCTCTGATGGAGTCTGGCCGTCGACATCGAGCGCCGCGCGTAGTTCAACCAAACGAGGGCTTGAGAAACGCTCGCGTTCGAGGCGACTCATTACACTCGAGAGTAGCGCCAGGTCACGCCCGGGAGCATCGATGGCGCTGATTACACGCTTTACCTCGGCCTGATGCAGGAAGGTGTAGATTTGTCCCGAGATAACCGCGAGTAGAAGTGGAAAGACACCAAATCCCGTAATCCACAAGATCAACCCGATTACCGCGAGCACTGCCAGCACCACTGCGACGACCCGCTTAGCGCTGGATACGCGCCACGGTGGGGCGGCGGCCCACGCCGCTAGCGCCTGCGAATCTTCACCGGAGCGAACACCTTCACCGAGCAGGGCGAGATCCTCGCGCAAATCAAGTTGAGGGCGAAGCTCAACAACTGCCGCTTGTCGCGCAAGTACAACATCTGGCAAGGCAGGGGAGAGCAGCCAGTGTGCGAGCGTCTCTTCACCAACGCGAGTGCGTGCTGTCGAAAGCAGTTCGAAGAGTGACCCGTGGCCGAAAAGATCCAGGTCCTCGGCATAAGGATGAGAAGCATCGACAAACCGCTCGCCGGTCGCTCCTTTGCCCGCCCAACGATCATCGAGCCGAGCAAGTCCCTGATCATACAAACCAGCCGCACGTTCGCAGCGACGTCGCGCTTGAGTAATCCGCGCTTGCACAATAGCCAACCCAATAAAGCCAACTGCTGCCGGAAGCAACCACCAGATAGCCAGACCTTTGATCACGAGCCAAATAATGACGAGCCCAAGGACTAGCAATGCAAGGCGGACGACGCCCACCTTGCGAAAGCGCTGCATCTGTCGCGCCGCTTCCGCGCGACGCGCTGCGGCGCGCTTCGCATACTCAACCCGAGGCTCCGAAATGTGATTGTCCTTCAAATTCGTTAGAAGAGCTTTCCTTTGTCTGATTGATCTAAGCGCGGTGGAGGAATCGTAACTTAAGTGCGGCTTATGAGTCGCCTCAGGGGAACAAGAGACAACACAATTTGTCTCGAAGGGCGCCTGCTTCAGAGCGGTCCAGGGTGTTACCACGAACGAGGCTGCGAAGCAGTCGGGCAGAATACTAGCCCCACGCGCAGCGAAGCGGAGCGTGGGGGAAACAACGAGAAGGAACATTTTAGCCTGCAAAGCTGGCGACAGGAGACACTACCTCTGTGGCCTGGTCTCTGCCGCCAGCTACGCAGGCTCCGAGTTCTGCGTGCACGTTCCCCACGCTCCGCTTCGCTGCGCGTGGGGCTAGTATTCTGTCCGGCTGCTTCGCAGCCTCGTTCGTGGTGACACCCTTGGATATTGACGTGTCCTGCGTTTCGCTACTTCACCGGGTTGCCATCGGCGTCAATCACCTGCACCTCGCCGAGGCCGAGCTCGCGAATCCCCTTCTCAATCTTCTCGCGATCGCCGACGACGACCCAGACAAGACTGTCTGGTTTGACGACCTGCACTGCCGCCGCATTCAGGTTTGCCACGCTCAGTGCCTTTACCTTGCCGGCATAGGTTGAGTAGTAATCCGGTGTCAGTTTGAACTGCACAATCTCGCCGATTGACGAGGCCACAGCGTCATTGGTTTCCCATAGGCCGGGGAGCGTTTGCGTGAGATTACTTTTCGCCATCGACAGCTCGTCAGCAGTAATAAGCTTGTCCTTCAGGATACCGCGCAGTTCATTGACGACCTCGGTCACCGATTCCTTGGTCTTGTCGGTTTGGACGGGCGCATACATCAGATAGATTCGCTGCCCGCGGGCCGAGGGCATGAAACTGAACGCGCCATATGACCAGTGCTTGTTCTCGCGCAGATTCATGTTGAGCCGCGAAATGAAAGCGCCGCCCAAAACCGTGTTCATCGACTCAATCGCGATTTCGTCGGGGTTTGATTTGGGTGGCGCCAACAGACCCGCGAGAATCACTGACTGGATCGCGCCCGGTTTGTCGACTATATACACAACCGGCTTCGCCTTTTGTTCAACGGTGGCAATGTTCTTCGCCGGCGTCTGTCCACTCTTCCACGCCACCAGGCGTGCTTCCAGCTTTGGCTGAATCTCGGCGAGCGTTGTGTCGCCGACTACTACGAGCGTGGCATTGTTTGGCTTGAACCAGGTTTCGTGAAACTTGATCAAGTCAGCGCGCGTCAATTTCGCAACCGATTGCTCTGTCCCTGATCCTGTATAAGGATTTCCATAGGCGTGCCCAGCCCCGTAAAGAAGTTTCGGGAATACACGCAGGCCCATCTGGACCGGCTGCGACTTCTCGCTTTGGATGCTTGCAATTTGTAATTTCTGCAAGCGATCGAAGTCTGCCTGCGGAAACGCCGGGTTGAGAATTACGTCTGAGAAGAGGTTGAGTGCGCCATCAAGTGTGGACTTGAGTGTCGAAAGCGATACCGTTGAAGTATCAAGGTTCGAGCCTGCGCCCAACGAAGCGCCTAGCGCCGCCAGCTCTTTACTGATCTCGATCGCGTTTTTTGTCTTCGTTCCTTCGTCGAGCATGTTCATAGCGAGCGCCGCAGTGCCCGGCTGTGCAAACTGGTCAGCAGCGAATCCCGCGTCAACCAGAAGATTCATGTTGATCACTGGTACGCCGTGTCGCTCCGCCACGATCACCTCGAGGCCGTTTGAAAGCTTCCCTCGCTGAGTGACCGGGAATTTCGGTTCCGGGCCTTCGCTGGGCTTCGGCATCTGAGTGCGATCGACCGAGATTTGTGATGCCTTCGCATCCGGATAGGGAACGATCTGAAGAGTGTAGACGCCATCGGAAAGCCAACGCTTCCCGGCAGTCTGCAGATCTGCGGTGGTTGCGGCCGCCATTCGGTTAAGTCCCTGTTTGTAGGAATCGGGACTTCCGCCAAATACCTGGCTGCGCGCGAGGATGTCTGACTTACCGCCGAATCCACCGATTCGCTCCGCGCCACGCACAAATTGAGCAAAAATCTGCGTCCTTACTCGCTCGAGCTCGTCCTGTGCCGGCGGCGAGGCCAGAACCTTTTGCATTTCTTCGTTGACTGCTTTTTCAATCTTTGCGAGGTCGCCGCCGGGCTTGGCTGTCACCTGGACCATGAAGAGGCTTCCGATCTCGCGCTGATCCATGAAGGCGCCCACATCGGTTGCTAACTGTTCGTCATAGACCAGCCGTTTGTATAAACGCGAAGCCTTGTCGGAAACTAAAACATCGGACAGGAGCGTCAGGTAGTCGTTATCAGCGGTGCCGATCCCGGGGACGTTCCAAACTTTATACAGACGCGCCTGAGGTACACGATCCTGCGCTATCTGCCTTTGCTCGCCGGTGCGCTGCGCGACCCACTTCTCGAAGTGCGCCACTGGTGGACCAGGAGCGATTTCACCGAAGTATTTCTCGACCTTGGCGCGAGCGGTCTTCGCATCGATGTCGCCGGCAATCACTACTACTGCGTTGCCCGGGCCATAACTGTTCTTGAACCACTCCTTGACGTCGTCGAGTGAAGCCGCATCCAGATCCTCCAGTGAACCAATCACAGTGTGACTGTAAGGGTGGTTGGCGGGAAACACCGCTTTTGTGATCAACTCTTCGCTGATGCTGTACGGCTCATTATCACCCTGACGCTTTTCGTTTTGCACCACACCGCGCTGCTCGTCGAGCTTTTCTTTATTGATGGCGCCGAGCAGATGGCCCATGCGGTCAGACTCGAGCCACAGGACTGTGTCGAGCGCCGACACGGGCACGTTTTGAAAATAGTTGGTGCGGTCCTCATTGGTTGTGCCATTGAGGTCGGTTGCTCCGATTCGCTCCAGGGCCTGGAAGTAATCGTCGTTGAAGTGTTCGCTGCCGTTGAACATGAGGTGTTCGAAGAGGTGCGCAAATCCGGTCTTGCCCGCCTTCTCGTTTTTCGAGCCTACGTGATACCAGACGTTCACGGCGACAATCGGCGCCTTGTGGTCCTCGTGAACAATGACGGTCAGGCCGTTAGGTAGCACAAACTTTTCGTATGGAATATCAAACTGCGGGACCGCGGTTGCGGTGCGCGTTTGCGCGACAGTAACAGCCGGGGTGGCAATCAAACACACCACAAGGCATAACGCTTTCAACTGATTCACTTTCATTTTTATCTCCAAGGTTGAATTAATACGAACTTGTGACCTGTTCAGGGATCACAAATAACGAATCACGGAATTGCGGCGACTTGTACGAATTTTTGGATTACCAGTGTCCGCAGAGGCCTATGGCTTTGGCCAGATTCATACGTGCGTTGTCTCTGCATGGTTTCAGTAAGTTTGTTCTTTAACCCAGAGGGTTCGAAGAAAGTAGCCGGTGGTCGCAGCGCAGCGAAGACCACCGGATCAAAATGAAAATGATTCCACACCCTGAAGGGGTGTCAGAAAACCCTGGCACCCCTTCAGGGTGCTGGGCTCTGTTTCTTTTGTTTCCCGGTGGTCTGCGCTTCGCTGCGACCACGGGCTACTTTCTGCCAGCCCTCCGGGCTGAGGCACGTGAGTCAAAACATTACTTTGTTTCTTTGTGTGCTGCTTCGGCATTGGTTTCGGCTGCGTCCGGCTCACTCACCGCTTTCTCACCAAGCACAACGCGCACACTATGCACTTGCCCATCATCGACAAGGGGAATGACTTCATCGGATTGCAGCTTGCCGTCAAGCTCAACACTCATTATCCCGCGGCTCACAGCCAGTGGATTTTCCACCTTAATACGATATGTGGTGCGCTCACGGCGGTAAGTGATTTCAAAATCACGCCACCACCTGGGCACGCATGGGTCAATTTTCAACGAATCGCCGTGCAACTTGAACCCCAGAATTGACTCGAGTCCCGCACGATACATCCATCCGGCCGAACCCGTGTACCACGTCCAGCCCCCACGACCCGTGTGAGGCGGCACGGCATAAACATCGCCCACCGCAACATACGGTTCAACTTTGTATTTATGGAGACCGGCGCGCGTGGAAGAATGGTTCACCGGGTTCAATAACGAAAACAGCTCGCCGGCACGTTCACCATCGCCCAGGATTGCGAACGCAATCAACGTCCACAATGCGGCATGCGTATACTGACCACCGTTTTCGCGAACGCCCGGCACATAACCCTTGATGTATCCGGGATCCAACTTCCCTTTGTCGAACGGAGGCGTGAACAGAATCACCAATCCGTCACCGCGACGTATCAGGTATTCCTCGACCGCCGCCATTGCGCGCACGGCACGATAAGACTCAGCGCCGCCTGAAATGACGGACCACGATTGCACGATCGAATCGATGCGACATTCATCATTCTGGACTGATCCGAGTGGCGTACCATCATCGAAATAGGCGCGCTTGTACCAGTCGCCGTCCCACCCATTTTTTGCCAAAGCGTCTCTAAGATCTTCGCGGTGTTTTCTATAACGATTGGCACGCTTCGACTCCTGCCTGGCCTCGCAATACGGGGCAAACGACTCCAGGATGCTGTAGAGAAACCAGCCGACCCAGACACTTTCGCCTTGACCCAGGTGGCCCACCCGATTCATGCCATCGTTCCAATCGCCAGAGCCCATGAGCGGCAGCCCATGCGCTCCGACTACCAGACTTCGATCAAGCGCGCGCGCGCAGTGTTCGTAAATCGAAGCCGACTCTTTGGACACCTCCGGCTGCATGTAAAGCTCCTGCTCGTCCGGCTTCAATAACGGCTGCTCGATAAAAGAAACTACTTCATCCAGCACAGACAAATCGCCTGTGACGTGGACGTAGAACGCCGTTACAAACGGCAGCCACAGAAGGTCGTCAGAAAAACGTGTGCGCACACCGCGTCCGCTCGGAGGATGCCACCAGTGTTGCACGTCGCCTTCCTTAAACTGATGGCTTGCAGCCAAAAGAATTTGACCGCGAGCAATGTCAGGGCTGCTGTAGACGAGCGCCATAACGTCCTGCAACTGATCTCGAAAGCCGAACGCCCCGCCTGATTGATAGAAAGCTGTGCGCGCCCAGATGCGACAGGACAATGTCTGGTAAAGCAGCCAGCGATTGAGCATCGTGTCCATCGCGGTATCGGGTGTTCGTACTTCAACCGTGCCGAGTAGCCGATCCCAATGCGTCAACACTTCCTCAAAGGCATTATTTACATTGCCGATGTTAGTGAATTTTGCGACCACCGCCCGCGCTTCTTCCTTCGACGGGGTTTCGCCGAGAAGGAAGGTGATTTCGCGCGCTTCATTTGGAGCAAGTTCTACAGTCACTTGTAGCGCGGCACAGGGGTCGAGTCCGGCGCCATCGCGTCCGGCCAGCATCGTGCGGCGCAAGGCGGCGGGGCGCGCAAGCGTACCGTTGCGGCCGAGAAACTCTTTGCGATCGCAGGTAGCGCTGGAGAGTCGCTCGTTGGTTGCTGTGAATGTCACACGGCCTGCAAATTCGTTATTGAAAGGGTTGCGGACGTAGATCGTTGAGGCGTCGTTATCGATCTCTGTAATCAAGTACGGCGCTGAAGTGGAACGCAGCACTCCGAGCACGAGCTCGTTGTAGAGGGTTATTGTCAGCCGTCTTCTTCTGTTGGCGCGATTCCGGAGCCGCAGCAGTGAGATTTTCACAGGAGCATCGAGCGGTGTAAACAGGAGCAACTCCTGCGACAAGCCGTGGCTGGTGTGCTCAAAAACGCTGTACCCCTGACCGTGCCTGATCACAAACGGTTCTCGTTCGCGAATCGGTAAGGGTGTGGCGGACCAAACCGTGCCGGTGTCTTCATCGCGAAGGTAAACAACTTCACCCGGTGGATCGCTTACGGCATCGTTGGACCAGGGTGTCAAGCGATTCTCACGACTGTTGACGGACCATGTGTAACCGCTGCCTGTTTCACTGACCTGGAAACCAAACTCGTGTGTGTTGCCGATAACGTTGGACCAGGGTGCAGGAGTCCATTGTTCGGCTCCCAGCAACGTCACATACTCGCGGCCACCCTGGTGGAACCCGCCGAGGCCGTTGAAAAACGTCAACTCGGGCGGAGCCAGCGCCGGCTCCGGATAGGTTTGCGAAGGCACGCGAGGAACGAAAGCCGGTGGCAGAGGCTCTTCCACAGGTTGACGCTCCAGTTGATCTTCCAGCGAACCGCGCTCAGAAACAATTACGGCCCTGGCGACGGCATGCAACAGAATCCGATCAGCCTCCGGGATCTGATCCGCCTGGCGCAGGTAAACACCTCCAGGCTTGTCCTGCAAACCTTGCATTCCGCTGGTGCGCACCATCGTTTCCAATTCTCTTTGCAATGACTGCAAGTAGCCCGTCGGGCTGTCGTTGAGAATCACGAGATCGATCTTCAGACCTTTGTAATGCAGGTACTCGTGACCGCGCACAATCTTGCGAGCTGTCGGCAGGTCTTCGGCTTTGTCAATTCGCACCACCAGGATCGGCAAGTCGCCACTTATTCCATAGGCCCACAAGCCCGATTGAGCCCTCGTGTTGAGCGCGAGCACATGGGGCCTGGGACGCAATGAAGGATCCGAATAAACGATTCGCGCCGCGAGACGCTGAAACAGGTGGGCCTCTTCTGCATCAATCTTCAAGTGACTCATTTCGACCTGGGCCTTGGTCCAGGCGAGACGGAGTTCGCGCTCGAAAGTACTTGGATCGTGATACTTGTCGGCCAGCGCCATTGCCTCTTCGCGCGAGCGGGCCACGATAGTGCTGAAAGAACAACGTACCGTTTCATTCGGTCGAATGCGTACGCGTCTTCGTAAACTGAAAACCGGGTCGAGTACGGGGCCGGTTGTGTTCGAGAGTGGGCGGTCCTCCATCACCGCGATTGGATCGGCGGTGGTATGGCCGCGACCAAGGAACCTGCCGCGGTCAGTTTCGTATTGCACCGCTCCGACCAGATCGCCTTCTACCACCACTACGTGAATTCCCCAGATTTCCGGGTCTGTGCTCGAACGTCTCCGCCGGTGGGCGAGGATCGCATTTTCCGCGGCAAAGAACTCTGTTTCGATAAAAAGGTTGCTGAAGGCTGGATGTGCGGCATCTGCCTGAGGCGAGTTGAGTACGACTTCAGCGTAACTGGTCAATTCTATTTCGCGAGTGCGAGTTGAGTCGTTGGTCAGGGAAACTCGCCGCACTTCGGCGTTGTCTTCAGCGGAGACTACAACTTCCGTAAGCGTAGTGATACCTCCGTCATGACGCCGAAACTCCGCTTTATCTTCCGAAAAGGCGACTTCATATGACTGTGCCCGGCGGAGTATGGGTTGGTATGCCGCCGACCAAACAGCGCCACTGCGCACGTCTCTTAAGTAAACAAAAGTCCCCCAGTTATCTCTCGTCACATCTTCACGCCAGCGCGTGACCGCATTGCCGCCGCTATTGGAATAGCCTGCGCCTGCTGTGGTCAGCATGACGTTGTAGGTTCCGTTTGAAAGTAACTGAGTGCGCGGTGTTTCGTGATCGGCCGTGTCGTAAACACGCGTAACCATTCCCGGTGGTGTTTGGACTACGCGGCCCGTCAACACTTCCTCGGCTCGCGGATGCGCCGCCGGCACGCCTACGGGTATGCGCTCCTGCAGCAGAAGCTCGGTCGCCTGCACCGAGGGCTCTGCGTGAAAACGCCTTTCCATACGGTCGTCTTGCAGAATATTGCTCAGAGACACGAGACTCATGCCCTGGTGGTGGGCCATGAAGGTGCGAATGATTACATAGCGTTGGCCCTGCGGAAGCCGCTCCGTCGTGTAGTCAATCGACTCGTAGTAACCAAACGCTCCCAGGGCTCCTTCTTTATCGAGACGCCGCAGGTTGTCCATCGCCGCCGGCGGGTTGATCTCCGCAGCCAGCATGGTCGCGTAAGGCGCTACCACAAGGTCCTCAATTAGTCCGCGTTTTAAGCCTAGACCCGGCACACCGAATGGGCCGTATTGGTAATTCAAGTGAATGTCGCGAACGTTGTAAGCAGCTTCTGAGATGCCCCAGGGAACTCCGCGCTCCTCGCCGTATTCGATCTGCCGGTTAACCACGCCATGATAAGTTTCGTCGAGAAGCGAGGCCGCATAGTTGCGCATCACCAGGAGTGGCATCAGGTATTCGAACATTGTGCCGGTCCAGGAAATCAGAGCCCGCCCACCGTCAACCTTCGTCAATTGCCGGCCCATGCGGAACCAGTGCTCTTGCGGCACGTCGCCTTTTGAAATAGCAACGAAGCTGGCGAGTCGAGCTTCCGAAGCGAGCAGGTCGTAGTATGACTCGTCTGCTCGGAGCGCGCTGACGTTATAGCCAATGGTGAATAGCTTTCGCTCCCGATCGAAGAGAAACTTGAAGTCCATCGCATCGGCTGTCTCCTCAGCACTCCTGGCCAGACGGCTAAGACGCGACAACAGATCTCCAGCAGCTCTTGATGCTTCTTCGAGAGCGGCAGTTAACGCGTTGATTTCAGCCGGCGCGGCGGCATCTTCACCTGGCAAAGCAGCGAGTTGGACCAGCGCGGCATCGCAGACCTCTGGCACCTCGGCCAGGGTAGGGATGCCTTCCAGGAGAACCCAAAGCGATTTCCACGGTGTTTCGATTCCCTCTTCTTCATTCCGATTTTCGGGTAGCCAGGGGGTCCAACCCGCCAGCGTAACCATGTCACGACGGCAAGCCTTTACCTGATGTTTGAACGCCGTGACCCACCAGCGCAGCTCCTTGAAGTTCATTTCGCCATGTTCGTGTGCAAGGGCACTGATGATGTCCTCCATTTCAGCGATGGGTTTGGCCAAAGACTCACAGAGCAAGTACCACGAAGTCAGATCCTCTCTTTCGCCGAGGCTGACGAGTTTTTGGCATGTCTCAATTTCGTTGCGCAGCTGACTGACAGTGACTACTTCGGTGCGTTGCCGCACGCTGCCCAACTTTTCTGCCTCGTCGGAAATCGCGTTGATCGTATCGGTGAGCCCTTGAGTGATTCGTCGGTCGAACAGTTTTGTGTCCGGCAACTCAATGCATGCTTGTCGCACCGCAATCAAATGCCCGGCGAGATTCCCGCTATCAACTGTGGAAATGTATTGAGGGAGGAGCGGTTGGAGGGTTTTGGTGTCGTACCAATTGAAGAAGTGGCCATGAAATTTGGCCAGCTTCGCCATTGTCGCAAACGTCAACTCCTGGCGCTCCACAAACTCCAGCGAGCTCACGTAACCAAGATCGTGGGCGGCGACGGTGGCAAGTGAGAGTAGTCCAATGTTTGTCGGCGACGTGCGATGGGCCACGACGGGCAGGGGATCTTCCTGAAAATTATCCGGAGGGAGCCAATTGTCTTCAGCGCCCACGAAAACTTCGAAGAAGCGCCACGTCTTCCGCGCCACCATTCTGGCAAAGTAGAGATCCTTACCGGTAATAAGTTTGCGCTCCAGTGGTCGCAGCTTGCTGACCCAATAAGCAACTGCCGGCGAAATACTCCAGGTCACAGCAAACGCGCTCATTATTGCAAGCGCAGCGTGATTGAAAACTACTGCTAGCCCGGCGGCAACAAACGCCAGCGCTCCCGCAGGGGACATGAACCGAACAAAAGCTGTCAGATCGTTGCGCGAAGATCTTTCGGCATCGGCTGCGGTAACCCATTCGAGCAACTTTTTGTGCGATATGAGTTTTCTGTAAATCGTACGGACAATTGCGTCGGCCATCAGATAACCCTGATGCGGCAGCAGCACGATCGATAGGGCGACTTGAGCACTATTCGTTCGAACGTCCCCCCAAACACTCCAAAAATGACTGGTCCAGGGGATTCCGCGCGGATGAATTAGAAGACTCGTCGTGACATGAAGGTAGACGGGGAAAGCGATCGTGACCACGGCAAACAAGGTCCATAGAAGAGGTGACCCCGGAAAGATCGTCCACGAGGCCAGCAGCCACAGAAACAGCGATGGAGCGACCAAACTGCGGCGGAGATTGTCCAGAATCTTCCAGCGTGATATGAGCGGGAGCGGATTGCGTGTTCTTTTTCCTTGTGCATCGGTGACAGTCGGCAGCAGCCATCTGGCAATCTGCCAATCGCCGCGGGTCCACCGGTGCTGCCGCTTGGCATATGCGACATAAGAGGCCGGGTAACCGTCGAGTAACTCGATATCCGTCACGAGCGCGGCGCGCGTAAACAAGGATTCAAAAAGATCATGACTGAGCAGTGAGTTCTCCGGCACGCGATTGGCCAGTGATGCCTCAAAAGCATCTACGTCATACAGTCCCTTGCCAGTGAAACTTCCTTCACAGAAAAGATCCTGATACACATCAGACACCGCTGTGGTGTAGGGATCGATTCCGGTATTGCCGGAAAAGATGCGTGCGAACCTTGATCGGGACGCGCTTTCAAGCGAGATGCTGACTCGCGGCTGCAGAATTCCGTAGCCCCGGACAACACGGTTTACGTTAGGGTCGAGTCGCGGTCGATTGAGCGGATGAACCGCAGCACCGATGAGCTTACGCGCGACGTCGCGGGGTAGTTGAGTGTCGGAATCGAGGGTGATGATATAGCGAACGCGGCGGAGCAAAGCATCGTCGGCAGTATTTACAGTAAAGCTGGTTTCTCGAGAACCGCGCAGCAGTCGGTTAAACTCCTCGAGCTTTCCACGTTTCCGCTCCCAGCCAATCCACTTCTCTTCGCTGGGGTTCCATATCCTGCGCCGGTGAAACAAGTGAAACCGATATGGCGGCCCATCGCTGTGACGACGATTGAGAGCCTCGATTCCAAGCCGGGCGGCTTCCAGCAGCGGACCATCGGCCGGGGTTTCTTCGGCGTCGGCATCGGCAAAGTCACCAAGCAACGCCAGATAAATGTTTGTATCCCGATTCGCGAGGTAGTGAACCTCGAGTCGTTCCACAAGCTCCTTCACTTGCGTCTCGCCTGAAAAGATTGTGGGGACCACCACCATCGTGCAAGCCTCTTCGGGAATGCCTGCAACGGTCTCCATCCTTGGCAGCAGCCGCGGGTGAAAAAGATGTGTGACGTCCCAGTTAAGTACGCTCAGCGCGAGATCGCTTGCAGGAATCACCGCAAGGAGCGCGGCCACAAGAACGAGCGACCAGCCCGCGCCCGCACCGCGCATGAAGGTTAGCAGCGCAGTGATGACCAGGACGGTAACGAACGACAGCGTTCCTAAATAAATGGGGGTGGCATGTCGGAGAATGTAGCGACGAATTCTTTCAATTAGCCGCGGACGGTAAGCAAACGCCTCTTCCAACTGGGCCAGTCCGCCGTCTACCAGATAAAAACCTACATGCGATTCCGGCCCGGGATTACTTCCATCCCCCCTGCCGTTTTGCGCCAGCTCGACAGCGGATCTCGCGATTTCCAGTTCGTCGGAACGCGTGCGCTTGCTAATTCTTTCGATAACGTGGCGATAACGATCGCGCGACACAAATTCCATTTTTGAGTAAGCGCCGGCGGGATCCTCCCCGAGCACCGGCTCGATGAGGCAAACGCTTTCGAAGAAATCACGCCAATCGAGCGTCGAGAGGAGACGCATGCTGGTGATGATATTGCCAACTGTGACCTGGGTGGCGGCCTGTCGCTGATGCTCTGCATGAATCACCTGTTCAATGCTTGTGCTGTGGCGCTGTTGTTGCTTTTCCAACCAATCAAGAACCGGAGTGACCGCTGGATCTTGTTCACGCAGTCGTTGAGTGAGATGCACGACGAATGACTGAGGTATTTGGTCTCGTTTTCCAAAGCGCTCGGTGAGCAGAGGTATTAGTCCCGAAGGTTGCCGTGATGCGACCTCGAGGAGTTTATCCGCGAGCTTGTCAGCCTCCTCCCGCTCTGCGCGGGCGCTGACGATTACGATGGCAAGCCGCCTTAGATTCTCGACGAGCGCCAAACGCAGTGTGATTGCGACGGCCCACAATTCCCCGATCGTCAGCGGCGAGATGGTTTGGTAAGCAGCAATGAAGCGTCTGAGGGTGTCCGTATCAAGTCGACAGTCGGTGTGCGCTATCAGCGCTAGAGCGAGTGCATAGATCCTGGGATATCCCCTGAGTTCGCCTTCTGTAAGTTTCGGTAACTCGTGGTAATAACTGCGGGGCAGGTCTTCGCGAATTTCGCGCAGCTGTTCCTCGACAATATGAAAGTTATCGACTAGCCACTCGGCCGCAGGTGAGATTGCGCGACCGTTCTTGATTGCCTCGATCAGAACTCGATAAGCGGAGACAAGCTTCTTGCCGTTGTCTTCCAGCCGCGGCAGTAGTAACGCGCGGCCCCGTTTGGTGACGGTCTTGTGTTCAGCAGCGAGCGCCTTGGCGTATTGCTCGAGGCGCTCAACACTGTAAATCTCCGCTCTGATCGGCTGTTCATCAGAATAGGAAAACGCCTTACCGACCTTCGCGGACAACGATCCTAGAAACTCACTCATAGGAAGTCGAAATAACTTTGCCTCCACATCTGCTCATGGAGGATGTGGAAAAAATAACGCCTTCTGCAGTGTTCTGAGTGTCGTCAGAATAGCACGATTTGAACTCTGCAATTCTGCTAAGCGTGCGGCCTGGCAGTCTCGGGACAATGCTTGACTGGTTCATGTCAAAGGAAAGACGTTTGTGTCAAATTGAAGGGCGGGGGTTCAACATGACGCCGAGCCGAACCAGGTAGGCCCATATGCCCGAATGCAAACCACTTTTTGTCATTTAACATACGTGTATTCCGCGGTTGGGCGGGAACGGGGGTTGCAAAGACTAGACTAAGCAGTAAGGAAACCCGCTTTCAAATCCTGCCTGCCGAAAGACACTCAAAGAATCCTTCGGACTAAGGTGGACAACCAAAAAAATAGAAACCGGTACATGTCGTCGGTTGCACTCTTGGGTGCTGCCGTAATGGTGCTGTGTGCTTATCGTCTACCTTTGACCCAAATCGACGCAAGATTCGTCACGCTTGCGCTGGCTACAATCCTCATAGGGTCTCGAATAAGCATCAAGATTCCCGGCGCTCGTGGGCAAATTTCCGTGTCGGACACCTTCATCTTTCTCACCCTGCTGGTCTATGGGGTGGAGGCGGCCGTGCTTCTTGCTGGAGCTGAAGCACTTTGCTCCTCAATACGCTTCAGTAAGAACATAAGGGTGCTGTTTTTCAATGTGGCCGTGATGGCGGTCTCCACATTTATTACGTCCTCAACTCTCCGAGTTGCATTTCCCGGTTTTGATATTCACGGTGCCTATTCACCAAACTTCATCATTGCTTTGTGCGTGATGGCGTTGGTGCAATACATATTGAATTCGGGACTTGTCGCAGTGAGTGTCGCAATTGGAGCTAATCACACGTTGTGGTATAGCTGGCGAACTAACTTCATGTGGACCTCTCTGACGTATTTCGCGGGGGCTTTTGGCGCTGCGATCGTCGGACGGCTAGGCGACCGATTTGGCTTCTACTCGTTAATAGCCACAGCGCCCATAATCGTCATTATCTATTTCACGTATCGAACGTATCTCACTAATATCGAAACCTCCGCCGGTCGAGCGGACCAGGCAAAACTACACGTTGAAGAGCTTAACCGCTTCATCGCGGAACAGAAGCGCATCAGCAAAGCTTTGATTGAGAGTGAAGAACATTTTCGAAATGCGTTTGACTATGCGGCTATAGGCATGGCGTTGGTGTCCCCGGAAGGTAAGTGGCTTCGCGTAAATAGATCCCTGACGGAAATCGTCGGCTACTCGGAGGCCGAATTGCTCGTTTCTGATTTTCAAAGCATTACCCACCGCGACGACCTGGGCGCCGATCTCGCCGAAATTTATCGATTGCTCTCGGCCGAGACGCTTGCCTCACAAGTTGAAAAGCGCTTTGTTCATCGACTCGGCCATGACGTCTGGGTTTCCAATAGCACCTCGCTGGTTCGTGATGCTCAGGGACGTCCGCTGCACTTCATTTTCCAAATCCAGGACTTCAGTGAACGCAAACGAGCGGAAGCGGCAATTAAATCGCTCTCATTGGCTGACGAACTAACCGGGCTTTATAACCGTCGCGGCTTCCACGCTTTCTGCGAACAGCACCTGAGCACTTTGCGCCGAACCAATAAGGGCATTGTGATGGTTTATGCGGATCTCGATGGCCTGAAAAAGATCAACGATACGTTTGGACATCGGGAAGGGGATCGTGCGCTGATCAAGGCCGCAGAGCTGTTGAAGGAAACTTTCAGATCGTCTGACGTGCTTGGCCGACTCGGAGGCGATGAGTTCACAATTCTGGCGGCAGTTGATCCCGAGGGCGGAGTGGAGAAACTCGTTTCGCGGTTGGAGCAAAAGTTCGTAAACTACAACGCGTTGAAAACCTCGCCCTACCAGTTGTCGATCAGCATCGGGGTTGCACGACTCACTCCTGATACATCCGAATCAATGGAAGACCTCATGGCCCACGCCGACGCAGCAATGTATGAGAACAAGCGTCGCAAGAAGGTGCTCATAGCCGAGGCGCGTACAGAGGAATTAACTGAAGCAGTGGCGTAACCACCAATCCAAGTGGACGTAGCAGCGGCAGGTTTTCGGACCTGCCGCTTTTGCTTTTTGTAGTATCCTCTGCGCTCATTATGGACCGCCAAACTCAATTCCCGGTTGATGCCGGTCCCCCGAGTTCGCCTGCTCGCTGGCGCGCACTGGCGTTGCTCTCACTTGCAGAATTACTGGGTATGTCGCTTTGGTTTAGTGCCGCGGCGGTACTGCCTGCGTTACGCGTTGAATGGAACCTAAGCGATTCGAATGTGGGTTGGCTGACGATTGCCGTGCAGCTCGGGTTTGTTTGCGGCACCCTCATCAGCGCGTTTCTTAACTTGCCGGACGTGATCAGCGTGCGATACGTCTTCGCCATTTCCGCTTTTGCGGCGGCTCTCACAAACGCGGCCTTTGGCGCCTATGCTCACGGCGTCCAAACCGGAATCACTTTGCGATTCCTGACTGGAATGTTTCTCGCAGGTGTGTATCCGCCCGGAATGAAGATAATGGCAACGTGGTTTCAACGGTCCCGCGGCATGGCGCTCGGTGTACTGGTTGGAGCACTCACGTTGGGCAAAGCATCCCCGTATCTGGTAAACGCGATCGGCAGCGTTGATTGGCGCAAGAATATTTTCTTTGTTTCATTACTCGCGGTGATCGGTGGATTGATTGTCTTGCTCTTTGTTGATGATGGCCCCCACACCGTACCCACCGCTCGCTTCAGGTGGAAACAGGCATTCGCGGTATTCAGCAATCGCGGTGTGCGGTTGGCGAGCCTCGGCTACTTCGGACACATGTGGGAACTGTACGCGATGTGGGCGTGGGTACCAGTGATGATACGCGCAAGTATGTCCGCACAACAGATAACAGCATTGCCCGCCGAAGTTGCTTCTTTTCTGGTGATCGGATGTGGGGCACTTGGTTGCGTACTAGGCGGATTACTCGCCGATAAACTTGGACGCACCGTCGTTACCTCATGGGCCATGGGCATAAGCGGGACCTGCTGCCTGGTGATCGGTTTTCTTTTTGGCGGTAACCCTTTTTTGCTTTTGCTAATCGCGGCAATCTGGGGTGCCAGCGTGATCGCTGACTCCGCGCAGTTTTCTGCATGCGTGACAGAGCTTAGTAATCCCCAATACGTCGGCACGGCATTAACGATGCAGACCTGCCTGGGATTTCTGCTCACCACCGTCTCAATAGAACTGATTCCCTACTTCGTTAACATTGTCGGGTGGCGATACGCCTTCGCGATTCTTGCGCCTGGACCTTTTCTCGGCGCAATTGCGATGTTGAGATTGCGGTCTTTGCCGGAAGCTGTGAAGATTGCGCAAGGAAGAAAATGAATCACCGGGAGCGCACTCAGCTACTCGCTTAGGTCAGATTCTGAAGCATGATAGTACCGGAACTGAAACAACGCGTTCGTCAAGTCATTCGTCTGCTGAAGCGCGCTTATCCCGACGCGAAATGCTCATTGAACCATTCAAATGCTTTCGAGTTATTGATCGCCACCATCCTCTCAGCTCAATGTACCGACGCCCGCGTGAACATCGTGACCCAGGATCTTTTTCGCAAGTATCGTAAACCTGAAGACTATCTGAAGGTCCCCGAGAAGGAGTTGCAGCGTGATATTCGAACGACCGGCTTCTTTCGCAACAAGACGAAGTCCATTCAGGGCACTTCGAAAGCATTAATGGAGAACCACGCCAGTGAGGTGCCGCAGACGATGGACGAGTTGCTGGAGCTCCCCGGAGTTGCACGCAAAACTGCAAACGTTGTTCTGGGAAACGCATTCGGCATCGCCGCCGGCGTCGTAGTTGATACACATGTCACTCGATTGTCGCATCGTCTCGGTTTGAGTGAGGCAAAGACAGCAGAGAAGATTGAAGAAGGCCTCATCCAAATTGTACCCAGGAAAGACTGGGTCATCTTCCCTCACCTGCTAATCGCGCACGGCCGCGCGATTTGCAAGGCCCGAAATCCCCTCTGTGCCGAATGCGTCATAGAGAAGCCCTGTCCATCGTCCTATCTGAAGACCGGTGTTATGCCCGGCAGTTGATGTGCCTTTGACCGGATGGAACTTAACGGGGGCCGAGGTGGAAACATCGCCCGTTAGGACACTGTGAACACCTGCATGACTCTGGATCTCCGGCTTGCTAGCGCAACCCTCTGAAGGTCGCTACAATGGCCTCGCTCCGCCAAATCCAGTTTGAGATTACCGTCCAGATGCCGGTCGACGAATACCCCCGCCTACACAGTTACAAGCGCCGCTTTTCAAGGCAATTTGCGCCCTCCGTCGCGCCCGAGCTGACCGTCGAGGGGGGGAACTCGTGAGCTATCGTTTCCCCTGGTACCGTCTCAGCGACGAGCACCTGCTCAATTTACGTATCTGCGATCTCAACTTGAAGATCAAGGGATCGTTTCTTGAGCGACACATCATCCGTCTCTATGGCGAGCTCAATGATCGCGGGATTCGCTTTAAGCCTCACGTCTGGCTCTCCGAAGAATGGTTCTCGCCGGACGGTGTGCCCGGGATCGCTATACCTTTTTATCTGGCGCATCCGCGCCTGATGAAGCTCGAACGCAAGCAGATGCTGGAAATAGAGGGCGGCACGGACACCGAATGCATGCGGATTCTCCGTCACGAAGCCGGCCATGCGCTGGACACTGCATTTCGTCTGCACTTCAAACGTCGATGGCGCGAGCTCTTTGGATCTTTTGCCCAACGCTATCCCGACTTTTATAGACCAAAACCGAAGAGTCGCAACTACGTCCTTCACTTACGTGCATGGTATGCACAAGCCCATCCGGCGGAAGACTTCGCTGAGACGTTTGCTGTTTGGTTGAGTCCACGATCGCGATGGCGGCGTCGTTACAAAGGCTGGCCCGCCTTACGCAAACTCGAATACATCGATTCACTCATGACGGAGTTGGCGGGAACCAAACCACGAAATCGTGCACGCACCAAAGTCGAACCACTTTCTGAGATTCGCACAACGCTGCGAGAACACTACCGCAGGAAACGTGAGAAGTATGATTTTGATTGGCCGGCAGTTTATGACCGCGATCTCCTACGCATCTTTTCAGATGACCCGCGTCATAAAAATAAGCCCAGCGCCGTTAGCTTTCTACGCAGCGTGCAGCGAGAGGTGCGACAAATAGTTGCTGAAGGAACCGGCGTTCACCAGTACACTATCGATCATGTGCTCGAGAACATGATCGATCGTTGCAAGGACTTAAAGCTGCGGGTAGCGATTCCTCTACGTGAAGCGCGCCGGCGCGTGATGATTGTTTTGACAGTTCAGGTTATGAACGTACTGCATTCGGGTTATCATCGTATCGCGGTTTGACCGCTCTATGACTTTCGAACCCAAAAAGAAGCTTCGCATTATTGTTCTGGTCCATCAGGATCTTGTGCCTCCCGATTCGCTCGACGACCTCAACGATAAAGAAAAGATCGAAATCAAAACTGAATACGACGTTTGCTCAACTCTCAAGAAGATGGGCCACGATGTCTATCCCATCGGCCTCTACAATCAGCTAAATGTGATCGGCGACGCATTGATGGAACATAAGCCGCACATCGCCTTTAATCTGCTCGAGGAGTTTCACGGTTATCCACTTTACGACCAACATGTCGTCAGTTATCTGGAACTGATGAAACAGGCCTACACAGGCTGCAACCCTCGCGGAATGACACTCGCACACGACAAAGCACTGACCAAAATGTTGTTGGCTTATCACCGGCTTCACGTCCCGAATTTCGCCGTTTTTCCGATGAATCGAAAAATGAACCGGCCGAAGCGGCTGAAGTTTCCGCTACTGGTCAAATCCATTAGTGAAGAAGGATCGGTTGGGATTTCGCAGGCCTCAGTCGTTCACAACGACGACAAACTTGTTCAGCGAGTCGAGTTTATTCACCGTCAAAACAAGACGGCTGCCATCGCCGAGCAATACATTAAAGGACGGGAAATTTACGTCGGCGTGATAGGCAACCAGAATATTCAGACTTATGCTCCCTGGGAACTGGTTATGGAGAAGCTGCCGGAAGGGTCTGAGAATATCGCGACACTTAAGGTCAAATGGGACCCGGCATACCAGGAAAAGGTCGGGGTTGCTACCCGCGCTGCTGTTCTCACGCCGGAACAGCACAAGACTCTCGAGAGACTTTCAAAACGAATCTACCGGTATCTCTTTCTCAGTGGCTACGCGCGACTCGATTATCGACTCACCGATGAAGGTCAATTTTATTTACTCGAGGCCAATCCTAATCCGCAGATCGCCGAAGGCGAGGATTTCGCTGACTCGGCGGCCCACGGCGGTATTCCCTATGATCAATTGCTACAGAAGATCATCACTGTCGGACTGAACTACCACGCCGCCACTCAAGGAGCCTGACCCCTCGTCAGGTACTCCTCTTGTGGGTCTGACCCCTTGGTCCAAATAAAAAGTTTTACGAGAATCTGTCGAGGATCGAGACAGGGATCTGGTTCACATTGACTGATCTTTTATTATGCGAGCACTATCGTCTTTAAAACCGCGTTAGAACGAATCACCTGACGATTTTCATGTGACCTCTTTTAAGTCGCCTTTACACCCGAACGTGTGATTCGTCACAAAACAGTCACATTGCGTCTTGTTTGAGTTCAGTTCAACACCTACACTGCCTTCGCCTCCTGTAGTGCCCCCTCACAGTAGCAAGTTAGATAAGAATAAAATTTTAAGGAGAGAGTTCCCCTTTGCTTTTGAAAAAACTGTTCCCCTATGCGCTAGCCGCATGTTTTGCTGTTGGTATCTCCGCCAACCCAGCAACCGGTCAAACGGAAGAAACGCGTCCTCGGCAATTAGCTCAAGCCACCAATACATTGGCGATATCTCCACTGGACGCAGACGACCCCGTTATCATTTCGCTCGCTTCCCCGGAAGACATCAATCGCGCAAGAGCCTTCACCGCCAAGAGTGGGATTAACGCTGAATTCAAGCAGTTGATTACGGCGGCAATCGAACAGCGCATGGGCACCCGTTATTTGTGGGGCGGGACCGGACCCTCTGGTTACGATTGTTCCGGATTTGTCTGGAGCACGTTCAAGTCGGCAGGCATCGATTTTGAACGCGCGAGCGCCAGAACACTCTGGTCGCATTTCTCGGCGCCAACCCCAGAAGAGAAATTCACTTTCGGGACGCTGGTCTTCTTCAGCAATCTTACGCACATTGGAATCGTCGCGGACGAGAAGGGCTTCTATCATTCTTCCCGCCGCCACGGCGTAATTTATTCACCCTTCAGCGATTATTGGATGGCGCGCATCGATGGTTTCCGGCGAGTTCCGCCGACGGCGCGGCCCGACTCGGTTAATTAGCCCGAAATCAATATCGGGCTAATGCAAAACGCCGGCGCTCATTGAGTGCCGGCGTTTTCGTTTACAGTTGGAATCCACGGTCATTGGCTTGGAACAAAGCCTGCTCGATGGTCATCATCACGCGCGTCCCAGACCACCTGAATTTTATCGATCTGCACGAAACACATTCTTTGGTCCGTGTCTTTCAAATGCAGGACCCCGTCTTCCACCTTCACGATCTCACCTCGCAAACTCGATACGCCGCCGCAAAAGACATCTACCTTTTTTCCGATCATAGTGGATAGAAATTGCTGCATGGTTCGACTCCCTACTCGACGCGTTGGATTTTCTACCTTCCGTCGGCGAAGGTGATTTTTACAAGTGGTATCACATCGGGATCGTTCTGCTGTTCGCGTTCAAACTCAATCAGGTCGTAATAGGCGCACCGCGAGGTCGTGGGAAACTCACGACAGGTGCCAGGACGCGCATTGTAGATTGTGCATTTGCGCGTGTCCTGATTAAGGAACATGCATGCCTGGCCAAACAGACGATCCGCGCGGCGACGAAGGATGCGTTCTTTTTCCCAGACTTTCGTGTATCGTGCCGTCGCGACTTCAGGTGATACGCCAAAGTACAAAGCCAGCCGCTTTACGTCTCTGGGTGTGACCTGTACTCGGTCGTAAATCGAGCAGCAGTAGGCGACGCACTTATCGCAGTCATACTTTAACGGCTTCAACCCATTGCCTGGTGTTAGGGCCATGCTCGGCGTGATGTCCTCCCGTGAACTAGCGCCGCTTGGATTTCTTGTACTCAGACAATAACAACGCCATCGACTCTTCTAGTCGATCGTAGAGTCTCTTGGGAGTACGCGGAGCGTGCTTAGCTAAAGCATATGCCGTAATGATCGGGAGCGCCACCGTAGAATCCACATAACAAACAACTGCGTCCGGCAAACGATCGGGATCGACTTTGCCCCATGAGACGGCTTCGCCGGGAGTAGCGCCTGAAAGTCCGCCCGTATCCGGACGCGCATCGGTCACCTGTAGGAAATAATCATGGCCCCGCTCGTCGATGCCCAACACTTCCTGAATCTGCGGTTCAGTCTGCAACAGGAAGTTCTTTGGCGAGCCACCGCCAAGAATAAAACACGCTGAGCGCCCGGACTGTTTCTTCCCTTTCGATTTCGCGACGCCGGCATTACGCTTCGCCGCGAGCACGATGGCCGCCGTCTCGTTCACATCCAACGACGGATCAAACGCCAGCTTGTTTCCCTGCAGCGCCTTGGCTGCGACGTTCATTCCAATCGACGAGTCGCCGGGAGACGAAGTGTAGATTGGCACCCCAAATTCATAGGCGACCGCTAATAGAGACTTGTCCTTCAGACCAAGTTTGCGTTCACGCTCACGGACGTAGCGGCCGCAGAGATAGTGAAACTCCGCTGTGGACATAGTCTTCTGAAACTCTTCTCCCTCAATTACGCGACGGAAGAAGGCATCGGTATCCAGTAACACGGAGTAGTCAAAGAAGATGTCATAGATGCGCACTACCTCTTCTTCCCGCAGAATGATGTCCGAAGTCTGGGCGTTGCCCTGATGCATCGCCAGGCCGATTCCAAAATGTGTGTCGTGATAGAGATTCGCGCCGGTGGAAATAATCCAATCGATGAAGCCAGCCTTAATTAGCGGAATTAACGCAGAGATGCCTAGACCGGCCGGCGTGAGTGCGCCGGTGATGGACATGCCTATGGTCACTTCCGGCTCCAGCATTTTCTGCGTGAATAGCTGACATGCCTCACGCAATCGCGCGCCGTTGTAAGCCAGAAACGACTCATCGACGAGCTCTGCCAACGTTGTCTTCTTAGTTATCGGAGCAGGGTCGATTCGCTTTCCCTGGAGAAACTTGCTTGTTCTTTTTGCCATTCGTGTTTGTGTCCGTCGCTCTTTATTACGTTATCTGCGTTACTTCGTTTGAATCTGCGGGCGCTGCTCGTTTCACCAGCAGCCGGCCAATCCGACGCTCATCAGCTTCCAGGACCTTAACTTCCAGCCCTCGAAACCTCAGGTGAGCGCCGGGCTGCGGCACTTTTCCGGATTCATTAATCACCAGGCCCGCGATGGTAGTGAAGTCGTCGGTGTCTATTTCCATGTCAAACAGTCGCTCAATTTTTCCGATCTCTGTAGAGCCAGAAACCTGGTAAACGCCGTCGCCCTGTTCGACAACTTCTTCGAGCTCCTCGCCACCAATATCCTCATCTTCAATTTCGCCGACTATCTCTTCAAGGATGTCTTCTACTGTGACCAAACCGGAAACGCCGCCATACTCGTCGACTACGATGGCCAATTGCACGTGGGCCTTTTGCATTTCTTCGAGAAGTTCGGCCACCGGCTTGGTTTCGGGTATGAAAAACACATCGCGAACCATCGCGGTGATCGGTCCATCTTCATCA
Source organism: Pyrinomonadaceae bacterium (assembly GCA_041748795.1). Classification (GTDB taxonomy): domain Bacteria; phylum Acidobacteriota; class Blastocatellia; order Pyrinomonadales; family Pyrinomonadaceae; genus PSRF01. Next base: position 5,494 of record JBGTCM010000197.1, on the reverse strand, counting down.
CCCTGGGCCCAGCGCTCGAGCAGGTCGCGCACGTAGATCAGGCCTTCGATGTTGTCGATTTGGTCGGTGTAAACAGGCAGCCGCGAATACTTCGACTCTATCATGATGTCGCGAGCCTCGCGCACGCCGGCGCCGGCAGGAAGCGCGACAATATCCGGGCGCGGGGTCATCACTTCATTCACGCGAGTGTCGCCAAACTCGATTATCGAATGGATCAGCTCGCCCTCTTCTTCTTCCAGGATTCCTTCGGCTTCGCCAACATCAATCAAAGCCTGAATGTCGTCGCCCGTGTCCTCTTCATCTTCGTCGCCATCCTCCAACACTTGTTCTTTTTTACGTGAACGGTCAAACAACCTGTGAAAAGGGTCGGCAGCGAAAGCCATTAAAGGCAGCAGTGGACGGATCAAGGGAAGAAGAAACAGCAACGTCCCTTCAGGGTCGCGAGTTGAGATAAAGAGCGGAATGAGTTGACGAAAAATTCCGGCCAGGATCAGGCCGGCTAGAAGTCCAATCAGGACGAAGCGTCGCTGAGCGAAGAGCGTTAGCGAGATTGAGGTTACCAGAACGGCAATTACGACCAGCAGAATCTGAATCGTAGCTGAAATGGCGAAAGTAAACCTGGGCCGGTTCGCGAGCACCTGCTTCAGAAACTCAGATGAACGCAGCTTCGCACTTTCCTGCGCTTCAGTAATCAGACGCCTCAGGCCTACGTCGCTCAACTGGCCAAAGGCCATGTCGACCGTCGCTAGCAGTGACAACCCAACCAGGAGCAGTAAGGTTAGAAATATCTCAATCTGCATTTAAGGGTGAATGGTAAATGGTAAATGGTGAATGGTAAACCCGCTGGTGGGCGTTTGGAGGGCCCACTGTTTAAGAACGGCAGGAAATTTTCCATATGTCATTTTTCATTTCTCATTTGTCATCGCCGGCAAAAGGGGCGTGAAGTTCAGAGTTCAACCGGCTTTGCCCGAAAAGTATTTAAAGTCCCTCTTCTCTGTGCACCCTCTGTGTTCTCTGTGTCTTTGTGGTGGTCAATTTTCGAGTGAAATTCACCACAGAGCCACAGAGGACACTGAGGTTGCACAGAGAGATCAGTTTACGCCGCTACTTTCCGGGCAAAGCCAGTTCAACCTTTAGGTTGCTGCTTGGCGACGACAACGCAAGCTGAAGCTTAAACTCTGAACTGCATGCCGTCTGCCAACGTCAATGACACCGTCTGCCAACGTCAATGACAAATGAGAAATGAAAATGACATATGGGAAATCACGCTTTTTTCACATCAGATACCGAGCTTCTTCCGCAACCGCAGCTCCAGCCGATTCATCTCCCCTTTATCCGTGGAGTGATCATAGCCGCAAAGATGAATCATGCCATGGAGAATGAGTTGGGCAATTTCATCATCAAGGCCCATACGATTTTCTTTTGCTTGACGGGCCGCCTGCTCGACCGAGATCACAACATCCCCGAGGTTTGCCCCTTCCGAGTTTTCAAATTGGTCCTGCTCGGCGGGAAATGAAAGAACGTCAGTTGTACCTCGCTTGTGGCGCCACATGCGATTGAGTTCACTCATCGCGCGATCTGAAACAAAAGCAACGGTGAGGCCATCGCTATTTGTAGGCAAGATCGCGAGCGCCTTCTCGGAAAAGGCCTGCCAGCGATCGCAGTCTACTTTCAGTTTGCGCTGCCGATTAACAACTTCAACCATGATCTATCCGCAGATTACGCAGATTACACCTGAGTCAGAACACTGTAAGACAATCTGCGTAATCTGCGGATCGTCTTAAATGTCTCGCTTCCGCGAGTGCTCGTCGTAGGCTTTGATAATCATCTGGACCAGCTTATGGCGAACCACGTCTTTTTCGGTGAAGTAGATAAACTCAATGCCGTCGAGATTCGCCAGCACCCGCTCGGCTTCAATCAGTCCGCTGCGTTTCCCTGCAGGCAGATCCACCTGAGTGACGTCGCCGGTGATAACTGCTTTGGAACCAAAGCCGATGCGCGTCAGGAACATTTTCATCTGCTCGCTGGTCGTGTTTTGCGCTTCGTCGAGAATGATGAAGGCATCGGATAGAGTGCGGCCACGCATGAAGGCTAGCGGCGCCACCTCGATCACCTGCTTCTCCAAAAGCTTCGTCACGCGTTCGTAGTCAATCAAATCAAACAGGGCGTCATAAAGCGGACGGAGATACGGATCGACCTTCTCCTGCAAGTCGCCGGGAAGAAAGCCCAACTTCTCGCCCGCTTCGACAGCTGGGCGCGCGAGCACGATGCGGTTTACCTGCTTCTGCATCAGGGCCTGTACAGCGAGCGCCACCGCAAGGTAAGTCTTTCCGGTACCGGCTACGCCGATGCCAAACACAACGTCCTGCTCCTGGATCGCCTGAATGTATTTTCGTTGAGTTGCAGACTTCGGTGCCACTTGCTTTTTGCCGGCAGGATTGAAGCGCGCCTTGGTGAAATAATCGCGCAGGCTAAACGCACGATCTTCAGCAATCTGTGCAAAGGCCTCACGCAGCTCTTTGTCCGTAAACGTACGGCCTTCGCGGAAGAGCGCCGAGAAATCTTCGAGGATGCCCTCTGCTGTCTTGACGTCTTCAGGATCGCCGTCGATGGAGACGTCCTGACCGCGCGCATCAATGCGCACGGCGAGCAGTGATTCCAGGTATTTGATGTTCTGATCGTGAACACCAAAGAGCGTTTCTAACCCGCGGGGTGGTAGTTCAATTTGTTTCAAAAGCTGGGACGATCTCCTTGGGTCGATTGGAAGATTGATTACCCGAATGAAGTGTGTGGGCGGGGGTGTGAGCTTGCGAAAAATTTGCCGGCATATGCTGTGACTGCGACGCTACTATAAGCCCTCAGAGGTGTCAAATCGAATGTGAAGGGCGCGACGCACTCAGCAATTGTAGGAGCGTCCTTCCGTGGGCGCCCCGCTTTTCCGGCGCATTGAGGGGCGCCCACGGAGGGACGCCCCTACAGAGTTAGGCCGCCTACCACACTTTAACGCCAGCTTGACACTCATGATCGGGCTCCATATACTCCGTCACTTGCGCGCGGGCCATCATCGTGTAAACTGGTCTCGACAATACAGTTTAAGAACACTTTAACTCGAAGATTTACTGGAGTTTTGAATGCCTAATCATAAGTCATCAGAAAAGCGTATGCGCCAGAACGAGAGGCGCCGGAAGATCAATCGCGGTAATCGCAGCCGTGTAAGAACGTCGATCAAAAACCTGCGTAGCGCGCTGGGAACCGGCGACACCAAGCAAGTCACTGAGCTGTTACCGCAAACGATTTCGACAATTGATAAAGCGGTGCAAAACGGCGCCTTGCACAAGAATGCGGCAGCTCGTTACAAGTCACGTTTGACGGCTCATTCGAATGCAGCTTTAGCAAAGTAAGATTTAAGAGAAACAGGAATCCAGGCGGGGCGGATCGATTATTCGGTCCGCCCTCATTTTTTGTAGGACAGACATTCCTGTCTGTCTCACGTAGCGAGAAAGGCCTGTTTACGCCACCAACATTCAACCTAATATCCGACAGACAGGAATGTCTGTCCTACTAAGACCATGAACCAATACTCAAACGAACACGAGATTGAAGAAGTCGTGCGGGGCTTCGAAAACTGCACCACCGCCAAAGAAGCGTTTACGCATCGCCAACATCTGACGGTTGCCGTTTGGTATCTGTGTCAATTAGGTGATGAGCAGGCACTCGAGAACATGCGTGCCGGCTTGCTTCGGTTTCTGGGCCATCATGGTGTCGCTCAAGGCAAGTATAAGGAGGACCTGACTGTCTCGTGGTTTAAGCTAGTTAAGAACACTATTGATGAGATGGATTCGAGTCTCGGCGTTCTTGAAATAACAAACAACGTGCTGGATCGGTTGAGCAGTTCCAGTTTGATTAGCGACTCGTCTAAGACAAGCGTTTGACGGCGAACAGGCTCTCCCTGGAGCAGCAAAAAGCGCGTGAGAGTCGTTACAACTGCCACGCGCTTTTCTTTTACGATTCAACCAGTGCTAAAGCAGATTTGCGGACACTGCCTTGGTCAATGGATTCACCGTAATCCTCATCACCTTCGTGAGTGATAACGGCCCCGTGCCGGAGCTTCCAGCACCTGCTCCACCTCCTGCCGGCGGTGCCGCCGTCCCTGCGCCGCCGTCGCCGCCACTTGCGCCGCGTTCGAACGCAGTCACGACAACGTCAAAGCTGAACATCTCGGCAGCCTGGTCGTTGAACTGCAGCGTCCGATTGCCGGTTATCTCAGCGGCGGTAAACTCCTGGTCCGCACCCAGTAGGTTTGAATAACCAAACAGCGCAGCATTGCTAAGGCTCCTGCCGCTTCCTCCGTTGTCAGCGTTTTTCACACTGACGGTTCCTGATGCCGAGGTTATGCCTACGACGTTCAGTTCAACCAACGGCACGTAAGCCGAGGTTGAGTTGTTGGCGATGTTCAAATCCATCCTGAACACGCCGCCGCTGAAGCTCACGTTAGACATCGCTGTTTTGATTACAGAAGTGATGTCTACCTTACTTCTACGATCAACCTGAATTACCGCAGCATTACTGGGCGCAGTCACGTAGAAACCGATCTGACCCGGTGCTAGTGCACTTACGCGGTAGGAAAGCACGCCATTTGGTTGATCCGTGAGCGCCAGTGTGGTTGCAGCGGTGCTCCCGATGAGTTCGTAGTTTGTACCATCTGTTGAACGTTCAACCTCGTAGCTGCTCGCGCCGGCTGTCGGCTGCCAATTCAACGTGATCGAGCCGTCGAAATCTACGGGTTTGCCTTCGGCGTCTGTAAAGTCGCCCGCGATTCCCTCCATGACTGGAGGCGCGTTGCCTTTAGTCAGTTTAGTGATTACCGTAAATTCAGTGCCCACGCTCGAGAAGCCAATGACGCGGTGCGTGTACGTGCCCGGCCGAGTGACCGTAACGCTCACGAACTCGCCGCCGACTCCATTGCCCGACTGCATAACGACCTCTCCATCAGGATCGAGAAGCTGATAGTCGATGTCAGTCTGGCCAGTCTCGCCCACCTGCATCCACTCCGTAGTGGCCTCAATGCGGAATGTCGAAGCATCGACGTTGAATGGAATGTCTTTGTAAGTGACGCCACTGAGTTCGGCCTGGAAACCAAGCGAATCGCGCTGCGCGCCGGCATCAGCCGCCGGCATCGTGTCGGTAACCACGCTGGTTACCACGATAGGCGCGTCAGGCATGGACGAACCTGGCCGGAAGAAAAACGGCATCCGCAGCGATTCGCCGCCGTCGGACCGTCGCGCCGTAACGAACCATTGCATCTGAATCTGCTCAAACACAACAGACGTACCGTAAATCTTGGCCGCCATACTGTCGCGCAACAGATCGCCGTTCACCGTAGCGTTAACAGTGAAGCTGGCATCGCCACCCGCAGGTACGTTAACGCTTCCCAGCGATGTAGCGATGTTAATACCGGCGAGTTGCAGGTCGCGGTTGTTGGCCACTCCGAGGT